>NZ_JBGJZU010000095.1:0-24244 GCF_041354475.1 Microcoleus sp. | reverse complement strand
CGCCCGCTTACTGCTAACATCTTTGATTGTTAGATTGCAAGTGGGCGGAATCCTCGCCTCACACGCCTTTCATCCCACACTAACCGAGGCGGTATAGTGTGGGGATTCCCGTCTGTTTAGCTAAAAACCTTTAGTTCCTTACTATCCATAACCCATGAATTGTGAGTTATGACCTTATTATCTCAATTTTTTGAATTTGCAGGAGCGAGCGGAAAACAATTAAGGTTTAATCCTACCGTAGGTTTGTCGCCGGTGGTTGGACAGGGGATAGTGGGAGAGCCGGAGAGTGGGAGAGGAGAGAGGGGGAAAGGGGGAGAGGGGGAGATTGGCTGGAAACTATTTTTAGTTTGACACATGATTTTTAGTGACTTTGGGTCTTACGTTTTAAATTATACCCAGAGCCCCGACTTCACTTAAGAAGTCGGGGCTCTAAAAGAAGAGATATTTAGGTTTCCCAAAATAGGGAGTGCGACAACCCCGCGTCCAGGACTAGAGGAATTGTGGCTACCGAATTACCGCTAGAGCACCAGCACCGGCGGCTGCCGCGGCCGAGGAAAGTGCGGTAAAAAACAGCCACCAAGCCGCCACTTCTGCTGCTTTGCGGGTTTCTTCGGCTTGTTTTTCCGCTTGCAATTTGATACTTTCCAGGCGAATCTGTGCTTCTTGCTGCAAGCGTTCAGCTCTTTGCAGGACTGTGTTGCGGCTTCTTTCGATCTGGTCGATCAAGCGGTTGGCGTCTGCTTCGGAGATATCGTCACGGGAACTAATGAGTGCTACTAAAGTATCCCGGTTGAAGTGTCCCAACCGATCGCGCAAAGCTTCAAATCCAGCTTGGGGATCGTCAAATAACTTACGAACATCCTTGGTAATACCTTCGTAGTTGAGTTCTGGGCGATCGAGCGAATTGAGATAATCCCGAACTTTTGCCATAATCCCGTCAATTACCGACTGAATTCGCTCCTGAATTATCTGAATTTGCTGTTGGAATTGGTCGCGCACGGACAAAACTTGATCGACAATGCGATTGGCTTCGGCTTCCGAAATATCCGGCCGCTGAGACAACAGAGAAACTACTGTAGCGCGATCGATATGAGACAGTCGTTCACCTAAACTGTAAGCCCCTACTTTCGGATCGTGCAGCAACAATTGCAAATCGCGCTTGATAGCTTCAGGATTCAATTCATCCTTACCAGTATTCCGCAAATAATCTTCTAAAACACCCTGAAAATCCTGTACTTGAGTTTGCATCCGCCTTGCCAAACGGCGGGGCGATTTCACAATCGAGCCGATGGTATCCTGCACTTGGTCGATAATTTGATTAACTTGTTCTTCGGTCAAATCTTCTCTTTGAGAAAGCAGTTTTACCAAAGTATCGCGGTCAAAGTTCGACAGACGACCTCGCAGGGCTAAAGCTCCTTCTTTGGGATTTTCCATCAATTTAGTCAAATCGCGCTTAATCCCTTCAGGATTGAGTTCAGATTTGCCCGTATTCCGCAGATAATCTGCCAAAGCGGTGGTTGTTTGGTCGTACTGTTCCTTAGCTTTGTCAGCGATTTTTTGCGGTGCGCTCAGCGCACTGTGCCAAGTCTCTTCGGCGCTGTCTAGCAGTTGATTCACTTGGTCTTCGCTGAGGTCTTTCCGCTGAGATAGCAATTTTACCAAGGTGTCGCGATCGAACTTAGAAGCTCTCGATCTCAGCGCCCACATTCCCGCTTCTGGATTGTTTAACAGAGTTTTAAAATCTCGCTGAATCCCTGCGGGGTTGAGTTCTTCTTTTCCGGTAGATTGCAAGTATTCTTGCACTTTTTGCCACTGATTGTCTAGGCGGACTTGGGCGGCTTCTTGCAGACCTTTGGCATCTGCTAAAACTACATCTTTTGTCCTTTCTAACTCCTTAACAATCTCTTCTACTTCCTGAAAGCCGAAGCTTTCGCGGCCTCGGAGAATTCGCACGAAACTATCCTTATTGTAAGGAGCAAGCCGATCGCGCAACTGTTCATAAGTAGCATCAGAATCTTCGAGAATTGGCTGGAAATCCTTGCCAATAGCTGCTGCTGTCAGTTCCTCTTTTGGTGTTAACTTCAAATAAGTTTCCACTCGCCACTGCAAATCCCGGACTTTTTCTTGCTCCTCCGCAAACATCACAGTGTTTAAAACTCGCTGTCTAATTGCGTCTAATTCATTGGTGATTTCTTTGATTTTGCTTTGAGTAAATACTCCTCTGCTAGCCAGAATTTCCGCAAATTTTGACTTGTTGAGTTTTTCTAATTCGCGGCGAACTGTTCCCGCATCTGCACTAGGATCGTAGAGCACATCTCGAAACTCGCGCTCGATGGTTTGCGGGTTCATTTGCCAGGAATAAGCATTAAGAAGGTAGTTTTCTACATCGGCTCGAATTGGGCTGTAAGTTTCCGGTTCACCTTTGACTTGAGCGGTGATTTTATCAGTTTGCTGGCTAACTTTATCTTTTGCTGTTTTGAGTTGACCAACTACTTTTTCCACATCAAAGTCAGAAATATCTGTGCGTCCCAATACGATTCCCATTAAAGCATTGACTGCCATTGTCGTTGCTTGGGACATCATTGTGGGGTTTTGTCCTTGATTTTGACCGCCCAGATTTCCCAGTGCTTGTTCTACTCTGCTTGTCAATTTATCTGAAAGCAATTCTCCCGATTTTGCAGATTTGAAATATTCTACTAATTGGGCGATACCGTCTGTTGGCTGTCCTTGTTTTCCGACTTGTTTCCAAGCGTCTTGGAGTTGGTCTACAATGCGGTTGACATCGCGTTTTGATAGGTCCGATCGCGAACTAACTAATTCTACGAGGGTTTGGCGATCGAGAGAAGGCAAATTTTCGCCCGCAATAGACTTAAGTTGTGGATCATTGAGCAACTTTTCAAACTCACTCCGCATCCCTTTGATGTCTAATTCAGGCGGTTTGAGGCCTTGGATGTAGTCTTCGACGTTTTCCCGTAAACTTATGGGATCGATCGCGCTACCGAGTTCATGACCCACTGCTGCGGCTGCTGCTTTGGCTGTAGCCACCACTTGATTGCTGGCTGCTTTTGCGCCCAAGGCGGCGGCGGCGGTGCCGACAATCGCTTGAAAGCCTGATGTGGCGGTGTTGACGACGGAACCGATCAGGGAACCAACGGTGGTGGAGCTCACCCACACCAGCATAGAGAAATAGGTGGCCCAGACAACTAAACCGACGATCGCACCTAAGCCGGGGCTGCTAATCAAACTCAGTTTAACTGCTAGCAAGCAGGCGAAGAATAGGGCGACGGTGACAGTGATTAGCGTCCAAGTTCCTACTTTTTTGCCGATGTGGCGCACTGGAGGGCTGTCGCTGTGAGAATGGGAACTGTCATGGGATTGATTTCCCATGTAAGAAAGGCCGGCTGCTACTGATAAGTTGGTTAACAAGAGTTGGAAGGCGAAAGCCAGTACGACTCCTGCGATTAACGCAATAAAAAATTGTGGCCCGGAATAGAGGAGTGCTGCGTCTTCTGCGGTGTTGATAGTCCGCTCTGCTGGCACTTGACTGAGCCAGAGGCTTATATTATAGATTTGTGAAGTTATTGGCAAGTTTTGATACATAGTATATTCCTCGTTCAGTTGCGGGTTCGCATAATTGAGTTGGCGCGCGATCGGCTAATGTATAGTTTCTGTTTTTTGCCCTCAATGCCAAGCATGACCTGATTAACGAGCTAAAGCATCCCCCTACAGTCGGAAGTGTATAAATATGTCTGTGGCTAGCTGTCACTTTAGGAATAATTGTGCTGTGCGATCGATGCAGAAGGGTTGGAAAGTTTGGTGGAGTCCGGTTTTGGCGATCGGGCAGATGGTACTGTCGAAGTGGGTAAGGCATAAAGAAAAGTTGGGTGAGTTTGATGATTGAGGTGTCGCTATGCGATAATTAGTAAATAAGTGGTGTTTGGTTGCGTTTCCTCAACCCAACTCAGAAGATCGACAATCACAGTAAGAGGTAAGATAATGAATTCAGAAAAAGAAGAACAAAAACAAACTGTAACAGAAATAATCAAATCTGGTGAATTAAACAGTATCTATTTCAACGAGTTTGGTATAGGAGTTTCTAAACATGATATTTTCATATTATTAAGACGCAATGGAAAAGAAGAAGCGATACTCAATGCTTCTCATATTACAGCCAAATCTTTTGTAGATTCTCTAGGTGAAGCTCTGAGAAAATTTGAAGCTAAAACAAATCAAACAATACCTATTTCAGATGAAATTGAAATATTAATGGAGGCGTCAGATGAAACCAACGATCGGTAATCAAAAGGATAACAGTCCGAATCGGACTAAGTTAAGAGAAAATAGCCAGACGATTGATACCATTTCAGAATCGTTACCGATCTTTTATCATACATCTTTTTCCTCAATAGGGAAAATAGAAGCGCAAAACTACCGTCTTCTACTAGATACACCTGGTAAGAACAAATTTTCCATTATAACCAAAAACAATCCCACAATTATTCCAGAACGTAAAAATGACAGTTTTCCAAAACAAAAAAATAAATTTAAAATAGAGGAAATAGATAAATTATTGACCTTTGAAGAAATACTGAAATACGGTATTGAGTCTATTAAATTGAAGGACGATCATCTCTTTAATCGTATTCGTGAGTTAAAAGAATTATGCGATTGTGAAGAAGACTATGATGTTTCTTTGGACTCGCTTAAGACCATGTTTTTATTTGTTGAAGCAATTGGAAACATTTCTAAACCTAGTAGCTTAACAGTAAGTGAAAGTGGTCTTTTTTATTTAGAATGGGAAAGAGATAGAAACAATTCAATAACCCTGCGATTCAAAAAAAATTACTTCTTAGACTATGTTATTTTCAAGCCAAGTAGGCATATAGATAAACGAATTATTTTTAATGGTTCGATGTATGCTCTAGATCTGGTTGATTTTTTTAAGGATTTAAACCTAAAAATACACCAACAAATATAAACAATAAACATAAAAATGACAGAGATAAAAGCTGGTAATGTTGCGCGCTATTGTAAGCCTTCAAATTTAAACACTAATGGAATACCACAGACTTCTGCTTTTCAAAGACGAATAGAACCTAAAGAAAAATATTTATCTGTCTATTTGCTTGATTTTTTTGACAAAGAAACTGAAGTAGAAAATATTATAGAAGTTAAAAAATATATGACAGAAGCAACAGGTTTCACTTGCAAACCTAATGGCTCTTTTGCTATTCTTAATATACAGAAATCCAAAGAATATATTTTTGAAGAAATATCATCAGAGATTTTCTATAGAGAAAAGAGATTACCTCATTGTGGTCTTTTCCATGATGCTGACGATCTATTAATTGCCAAGTTACTTGCTGAGTGCGTTCAGAATAATTATCTCATTAAAGATCTCGCCGATTCAACAACTTCACCCCCATAACCGTCCAAAAAATGTGGGGACTCCCTCCCCAAAACCCCTGCGGTGACTTTTGAGTACCACAAACGCAAAATCTCATCCTTAATGGGATTTAAGCTACTTCGGTATTCAGCTCAAAAAACAAGTAAAATCAAAATTTCCTAGTCTGCACAGGCGGACTTTCTTTGTGTAAACGCGATTTCAATCGCCGAGTGTTCTATTTCTACAAGCGCTTAACCAATATCCATCGCAACTCCATTGGCGGTGTTTCCTGCATTGGAAATAAATCGCGCCCGCTAGCCCAACTCAAAAACCAACTTGTCGGTGGCCAAGCTTCCTTCGGCAAATGCTTCTGTTCATATTCAATTACCGATTCATCAGATACAATTTCCAAAGGCAAACCCTCAATTGCCTCCGACAATTCCTCTCTGGTAATCAAATAAGACCAAGACTGTTCCGACATTTGTTTTGCCATATCATCTGGTTCATATCCATCTACAGCCAAGAAAGCACTGAATAAAATAAACCCGCCACTTAAAACAGAATCAGACATTTTTCCCAGGAACAAACGCACTTGTTCTGTGTGGCGGAAATGCGACAAAACTTCCGTAGCAATGGCTAACTTATAGCGATAGGTTTTAATCCTCAATAAGGGATCTAAAACATCACCTTGGGTTACAGTAATCGGCAAATCTTCTGCGGAGGCTGAGGCTGACAATTTTTCAGCAAAAATGGGTGTTAATTCGATCGCATCTACAGCATAGCCCAACCTCGCCAAAGGCAGACTATTGCGCCCTGGGCCCGCACCGACATCTAAAATCGGCCATTTCCCCGCTTCCCCTAATCCCGCGACAATCGCCATCACCTTCGCATCGGGATGACTACCAAATAAAGGCTCAGGACGAATCTGCGGCCAGCTATGATATTTATCCGCCATAGATTCGACTTGAATCTTGGTATTGATAGTAACTCCCCCACTTAAACCAGTTTGAACATTTGCCGGAAAATAAGACACAATCAAAGTAGCGTGGGGCGACTGTTTGAATCCTTCAGCTAAGGCATTACCAAGCAATGTTTTTAAACTTTCTGTTTCGGGATAGCCAAGATTTTGCCCAACCAGTTTTAAGAAATCTGACAATAATTTCAGATAATCATCCAGCATCGACGGCACACAAGGCAGATGAAATTCTCCATTGACATTGATGCCTCTTTTGAGCTTTTCTGTGAGGGCTAATTTAAGACGCGAATTATTAGTCAGCGCAGCGGTATTTTTCGGTAATTCGCTGACAGGTAATTCTGATGTAGATGCAACACTGGTAATTTTTTTAATCACAATATTTCTTAGTCCGCGCACCATCCGGACTTTGTTTGTGTAGAAGCGGTTTTAACCGCCGAGTAATCAAGGTTGACTTTACTTTACATCTAAAACCTGCGGCTAAGAATCCTTCATCGCCCTCTGAAACAACGCCACTAAATTCTTCGCTTCCACAGCCACATCATGCTGCTGAGCAACCCGCAAAGCTCCCGCCTTCCCCATCTGTTCCAACCGTTCCACAGGCACCTCCAAAGCCTCCTGCATGGCATCAGCCAAGGCCTCTACAGAACCAGCAGGAATCAACCAACCGCAAACTCCAGGCTCCACGAGTTCCGGGATACCAGCCACGTAGGTGCTAATCACAGGTCTGCTAAGAGCCAATGCTTCCATAATTACCACGGGTAAACCTTCGGCAAAACTGGGCAAAACCATTGCTCGTGCAGCTAAAATCTGCTGCTGAACTTGAGCGCTATCGGCCCATCCTGTAATTTCTAAATGATTTTGTAATCCATATTGGTCGATCGCCTTTTCAATATCCGATCGCAACGGCCCATCACCTACCAAGATTAACTTAAACTGCAAACCAAGGCTAGCCAATTTACCCGCAGCTTCCACCAACAGCAAGTGACCCTTTTGTTCGCTGAGTCGGCCAATACAAACCAACCGAGGTTCGGAAGTTACCGGAACATAGGGTAAATCCAAAAATGCCGCATCTACACCGCAGTGAATTACATGAATTTTAGGCCAAAAAGCGCGATCGCACCACCGATACAACTGACTTTTGCCAAAAGAACTAACCGCCGCCACAAAAGCCGCCCGCTTAATTTTTTCCTCAAAGCCAAGAATTGTAGCCTTGTCGAATTCTTCAGGACCATGAACAGTAAAACTGTAACTAGGCCCACCAAGCACCCGACACAACATCGCTACAGTGGTTGAATTTGTCCCAAAGTGAGCGTGAACGTGTTTGACTCCCTGGCTGGAAAACCAATTTAATACCACACAGGCTTCAGCAAAGTAAGCTAGATGAAGTATAATACCGCGATCGGAATGCCAACCTACTTTAAACATTAACCCTAAAGCTTCAACAAACCGAATAGGTCTAGTTATCGCCACCCGCAGCAAACCCGATACTAAGCCAAGAACACCAACTCCTAAAACAACCTGGGTCTGTTCTTGCTCTTTTTTGTCTCCTTCGTCCACCAGTTCCGACTCGCAGGAGCGGATTGAAAAACGGGCAACTTTCATACCACAATTCTCTACAGCCAAAATTTCTCGGCGGACAAAACTGTGACTGACTTTGGGATATTGATTAACTAAATAAGCAATGGTCATGGGCCTGTCTGAAAATGCTGTGGTTCAACTGAGATAATTCTAGCCTGCTAATCCCTGGGAAATTTAAGATGAGAGATTTGAGATAGCCAAACTCCAAAAAATCACCCCACAGACCAATCCGGGGCTCAGAGGACTCCATGAAGTTAGACCGAGAGAGACTTTGACTATCCTTGTTCACAAAGCCTCTCTCGGTCTAGCTTAACTTAATTTTGGTAATCTTAAAGTCCATCGGCCCTCCAGCAATCACCTATCTCTTCAGAGATTGCTGATTTAGCCATCACAGAAAGGTGTTTTATAATAACCTAATTTTTGTTCTACAATCAATCTGAAAAAAGGCAGAGCATCAACCAAATATCTTTTCCACAGCCTTCTCGGTTCACTTAACAATCTGTAAGCCCATTCTATGCCAACTTCGCTCATCCATTTGGGAGACCGGGCTTTGCAACCAGCTTCAAAATCAATAGTTGCACCTATTGCCAAGAAAACTTTGATATTTTTCAGTTTGTCTCTATACTTAACCAACCATTTCTCTTGCTTAGGCGCACCGACTCCGATTGCCAATACTGTCGCCCCTGATTGATTAATGATATCAATTATTTTTTCACACTCTTCTTCATTTTTTTCAAACCCAAAGGAAGGAGAATAGGCAGCAACTACTATTTTTCTACCCACTTTTTGGTTAATTTCTTCCTGAGCTTTAATTGCCACCCCTTCCGCAGCTCCTAGTAAGAAAATCTTAATATCTTCACTATCTTTGTGATAGTTATAAAATGCGGGAAATAAGTCAGAACCCGAAATTTTTTCTTGGATAGGAGTACCCAAAAATCTTGAGGCATACATCAAGATCTGACTATCGCAAACTCTATAATCACAGCTATTATAAGCTTCGTAAAAATCGCGGTCATACTGCAATTTAATTAAATGGTCTACATTGGGCGTAAATACAACACCGCCTCCTTCTTTTAAGTTTTCAAACAGTTCTGTGATGGAACAATTATCAACCGGTACATTCAATAAATTAACTACTTTCATTTTCGATTTCCCTCAATTTTTTATACTCTACTAAAACTCACACGATAAATTTCTCACTTCACATTTTGGTGAGCTGGCGAATCAACTTTTCTTCATTATATCCTCTTCCCCTTACTGGTTGAGTATGTCTTTTTAAAGATTCTGTAAAGAATTCTGGATTTCCGGCAAAGAATCAATAAAGATACTAGATTTTATAATTGACAACAGAGGTCATAAAAATAATATTTTTTAACTAGGGCTATATTTCAAGCCCGGACTATAATCAGCGCTAGGCCAGTGTCTAGTCAAACCATACTCAGATTTAGTGGTGGGTGGTTGACACTCGTGATTTTTGTGGACTCAAAGACCGTCTAGGTAAGGGCGAACTGGTTTTCTTTGGCTTAAGACTTTCGGTATCTTTTAAGATCACACCAGCTATTCCTCCAGCAATCAGCGTAAAAATTGGGTTAGTCATAGCATTCAAAACACAGTCAAACGCATACATAGTTAAAGCTACTCCCAGGACAGCCGCTGGCGCGACTTTCGGGTTAGACCAGGTTCGGGCTGGATATTTGAAACAAAAGGCAATCACAGGTAATAGCAAAGAAGAAAATAAACTCGTTAAACCCACTACGCCGTTGACGCCAAAAGCAATAATCCACAAGCTGTCAGTTACAGATACATCATCACCGTACTCATTGTATACGCGGTTGCCTCCCGAATCGCCCCAGCCAAAAAGAAATCTTAGTCGCGCTTTATTGCCCAATATCTCTTCATTTTGAAATCTAAACCCCAGAGATGCTGCTCGTTCTTCGCCAAATATTTGAGAGATAAAGCTAATCACTTCTTCACTAGAAAATTGACCAGAGGCAGCTAAATAAAGGTAGAAAATGATATATCCAATTATCAACAACAATGGCAAAGATGTTTTGAAAATTTTGGCGCTGAACAAGACGACTAGCGACATTGCAAATAAACTGTAAGCCCCAGTAGAACGGCACAAGAAAAAAGCGATAATTAGTACAATTACCAGAGTCTTCATATTGCGCCCCTGAAACTTCTTGAGGACTCCAGTTTGCCACAACCAAAATCCCACTAAAGCAGCAGCCATCATCCACAGCCCCACCATCAAACCGTGCTGCATGAATACTACCGGTCTCCACCCCCCCATGCGTCTGGCCTGACCCCAGTCTTCAAAAGCATTGACACCGTAAACCATCTGGTGCAGAATCGGCCCCCTAACCCCTTCAATCATCGTAAAAGGAATGTAGGCTAACCCACCTGCAAAAATGCCGATCGCTAACTGTCGCAACCCATCTAAACTATTGAGATACAAACGCCCTAAAAGAAAAGGCATCCCCCAAGCAACAATTTGGTTTAAAGTTGGTGACAAGGGGCTTCCACCATTAGTAACTTGCGAAGCAATCGGGCATAAACAGCAAATTACTATAGGTACATCTATCCAGCCTGGCTTCAAAGAGCTGAATCGCGTAGTATCGTAAACCAGAGTACCCAGCAAGACACCGTAGCAAGCTGCTGACATCTTGTTATAGGGAGGTAATCCCGGCAGGCTTAGAGAAACTTGGGGTAAAAACTGCCACGCTACAATTAGACTTACGATTACTGCTCGCTGAGTAGGGAACCTGACAAACAGATACAAAACGACTGGAATCCAGCCGTACATCACAATTGGAATCAATGCTGCCATAGACGTGGTGTGCCAAGTTTATTGCTAATCAGTTTTAGTTATCACAAATCTAACCTGTCACAGCGGGAGTTAGGACTCTTTAGTTTTCTCCTCACTTTAATTGTACGATCGATAACCCCATCAAGTCACACACCCTAGATACCGACACTTTTTTGCTAACAAATGCTAACAAACATATAAGTCAAGAGAATCTCTCAACAAAGGCGTGTCAACCAATGCCTCGCCCGTGAAAATCCCACGAGCACCATTTAGATCCCGATCCATTTTCAGTCCAGTGGTGACAGACTTAATAGTCCTGGCACTACCTAGATTTTTGACGATTTCGCCCGTCCACGACACAGTTTTCGATGTGTAAGCTTCGTTGCAGTCAATCACGAGTTTGGAATTTTCCCAAGCTTTCCACTTGAGAAAATTCTTAAATTCGTAATGGCTTAGAGTCAACATTTGTCTCACCGTTTTGTTTCTCAACTTACGGCGCGACTTCGACACCATTTGAGAAGTCTCAAACCTGGGCAGCAAGATTACATCAAAATTATCGACTAAAAACTTAGCTACCTTGTGATGCAACTCTTTGACCAAGTTTTTGATTTTACAGCGAAGCCTGTTGGCTGCTTTCTTGAATCTTCTTTTCTGCCGACTGGGAGTTTTGGAAATCTTTGACACCAATTTGTCTAACCCGAAACACAATTTCTGGATGTACAAATTAGAATCTTTTCCCAGCCAACCGTAAGAATTTTCAGAGAAAAATGTTATGAACGTGCGAACACCGGGATCTAAGGCAACTAGCCGACCTTGTTTTTCGGTCTTAACTTGTTGCACTTCTTCAGAAACGATTAGGTAATATTCGCCGTAAGTGAGAGTCAATCTTCCATCACTGAAATTTTCAGGCAAGGATTCTGTCAACTGACATTTGTCCAAAATCGAATGGTAGACCCCGCAATCTTTTATAGCCGATTTCGGCACATAAATAGACTGCTTGGTGTCTTTTCTGCTGCGAAATTTGCATTGGCGAATTTGCCCATCTTTCTTGAAACCCTTTTTGGCTGCTTTGACTGCCGAGCAAGCATCTTTGACGGCAATCGATTTGATTTGGAAAGGTACAGGTTTTGCCCATTCTGGCAAGCTGTTGAGTATTCCGGTTTTGATTGTCATCCAGTTAGCTTTAGTATCTGGTTCTTGGAGGTATTTGATGGTCGTGTTGTAGACAAAACGACTTACCCCAAACCACTGTTTAATTAGCGCTTTTTGCTCAGGATTTAGGAATAGTCGGATCTTCTTTGATTTTCTTGCTGTAACTTCTGAGTCCGTGCATTCTGCAACGGTCGCCGTGAAGGATGGCAAGAAGATCGCTTGTGAGTTCGGTTTCTGGGCAATGAACAGTTCGGTCGAGAACCACGATTTGTCCACCGTTTTGCTCGGCCATGAACTGGAACAATTCAAAGCCGAATCTGCATAATCTGTCGCGACAGGCAACAACAATCGTGAGCTGTTCGCCGCGCATAAATCTGACCAGTAGGGCTTGCAATCCTTTTCGCTTGAAGTTAAGTCCCGATCCGATATCTTGGATGATTTCGCCATCTGGATATTGCTGTCGCATGAATTCAGCTTGTCGAGCGAGGTCGTCTCGTTGTTTTGGAGAACTGACGCGACAGTAGCAAACAATGGTAGCTCTAGTTGCACCGCGCTGGTAAGACTCGACATCGTAGAGTCTTTGCCCTGCTTCGTTTTTGATGCTTTTGATCTTCCCGGAGTCTGCATATTTTCTTAAGGTGTGTGGGTGCAAACCCAGAAATTCAACCGCTTTTCTGAGTGGTACGTATGCCATGTAGAAAATGGTAGCATACATAATCAAATGTAAGCAAATTGTTTACTGTGCGCTAACCCTCTCAGATGGCCAATGTTACCATTGAACTTGAATTCTGGGCTTTAATTTGGCTGTTGCCCCATCCTTTTGTGTGGATTTGCTCATAGCAGCTTTCAATGCACCCTCGAAGCGCTCTGTGGCATCATCCCAAGTATAAACGATCGCCTTAGCGTAGGCAGCCTCGGACATCCCTTGCCAGTCGGGATTAGGCAAGCCACAGATAAACTCAATGGCTTTTGCCATAGCTTCGGGGTCTTCTGGTTTTACATACTCACTGTTGGGCGGCAGTGGCAATTCTGGAGATGGCTCCTCCATACCAAAAGCAATTAATCGCAAATTGGGAATTTTTTCAGCAGCTAATGAAAAAGCTTTGAGGGCAATATCACTTCCCTTCCAGTAAGCTTGGGAGTAATACATCTTTTGTCGATAATTTTTGGTTTAACGCTCAAATTGTCGAAGAATGAGGTTTGCTGCTCAGGTGTGGGTATCCAACCGCGTCCTCGTAGCAGTGACTTTGCTTGTTGAATCCAACTCGGTTGGGAAGGTGGTACAGAGATGACGAAGACCTCATGACCTCTCTTCATCTGCCTTAAAAGTTCCTTATAGCAGATATCAATTATCAATAAATGTAATTCTTAAGATAGATGTTTAAAAATAAAAATTTCTTAAATTGAGCCCGTCCACCTAATTCCAGGTATAGCAAAAGGCATAGGCCAGAGGGCAGATTTGACATAAACAGTAGTAAATTTTGGACTTGGAACCACAAGTCCTAGATTTACCGCATTTAATTTATCTGTGGCTTATTTCACACCCACATTTCAATTTTCTCAGTCTCGTTGTGCCTGTATCCCTTAGCTCTACAGCTAACTTTGAGGAGGTTTGTATCCCCTCTCCAGAGCAAATTTTACAAGCTGAGATCGATTTTCCATGTGTAACTTGCTGAAAATACTACCCAAATGAGCTTGGACGGTTCTGGGACTAATAAACAGTCGATAGCTAATTTGTTTATTGGTATAGCCTTGAATAACCTCCCAAAAAACTCTTTCCTCCGCAGGCGTTAAAGGTAAAGGTGGAGGTGGTGGCGCTACTGATACCACCTTTGGCTCGACCCCCACGGGAGTAGAATTTTGTAGGAGTCGGACAATCTCGGCATGAATGCGGTGAGAGCGTTCTAACTGGGCTTTGACTTTAGCTAATATTTCTTCCGACTGAAAAGGTTTGACCAAATAATCATCCGCCCCCATGGAATGACCTTCAACTTTGGATTCTATCTCGCCTTGACCAGATAAAAATATAAATGGCATCAATTGTCCCAAGCGGGTATTTCGTAGGCGGCGACAAAACTCAAACCCGTCCATCTCCGGCATCATCACATCAGAAATCACTAAATCTGGAGGGTCGTTTTCAAAGATAGAGAGTGCCTCAATACCAGAATTAGCACATTCCACCCGGTATCCTTGGCTTTCCAAGTACATTGCCAAGACTGTTTGACAGTCTGTCTCGTCGTCAACCACCAATATTCTTTCCATGCCAGCCTTGCACCAAGTCGCGTTGACAGTTATTGAAACTGTAACTCCTAAAATAGGAACTTTAATGAGTTTAGCGAAAAATAGGGTCTAAAGCCCCATCCTTCTAGGGTGGCTTTTTATCTTGTTGTTTTTGTGGTCTGACCAGCTAGTTTTAAAGGGCTTGGGAATCTATATCTACTTTCTATTCACCCTGTAAAAAGGGTGAAAAAAGAAAACATATCCTCTGTTGAAAATTGTCTTGGAGCATAGAATGATCGTAGATATTTTTGTTTGAGGAAACTCAAACTATTCCTAAGCTTGACATGGAGAGGTTTTTGGATTTTTCGCGTTCAGCAAGAGGCATAAAAGGGATGGCACCAGTAGATACTATTCCCAGGGGTGCCTCACACAAATGTTTGTCGGCCACCAGCAAACGCTCAAATGTGGTTGCAGGTTCGGGAGGGCTGAACAGGTATCCCTGCATGATATCGCACTGGTGCTGTCTCAAAAAATTTAACTCTGCCTCCGTTTCTACCCCTTCGGCAATTACGGTCATGTTTAAACTGTGACCCAGTAAAATCACCGCAGTGGTGATAGCGGCATTTTGAGAATCGTCGTTAGCATTGCGGACAAAAATTCGATCGATCTTTAAACTGTCAAAAGCAAATTGTTTGAGATAACCTAAAGTAGCATAACCAGTACCGAAGTCGTCAACAGCAATCCGAATGCCTAGAGCTTTGAGTTCATTGAGAGTAGCACCTGCGACAGCAGCATTTTCTACCAAAGCGCTTTCTGTCATTTCTAGCTCTAAATTAGAGGGTTCCAAGCCCGTAGTTTCCAATATTTGGACAATTCGCGCCTTAAGTTGGGGGTCTGACAACTGTCGGGCTGACAAATTCACTGATACCCGGAACGGCGAAAATCCGGCTTCTAGCCAACTCGCGGCTTGAGCGCAAGCTGAAAGCAGTACCCACTCGCCAATGGGAATAATTAAGCCTGTCTCTTCTGCTAGGGGAATAAATTCGCCGGGAGAAATTATACCTCGATCGGGATTTTGCCAACGTACCAATGCTTCTGCGCCGATAATTTGTCCGGTAGCAATATCCACCTGCGGCTGATAGTATACCTGAAACTCTCCCTGTGCCAAAGCGCGGCGCAGCAAAGCTTCCAAGGCCAACTTTTCAGGAGAGAGAGCCGAAATTATTGTCGAGTCATTAACTAAATCGGTGAGTCTGGCCTCTGCTTGTTGTAGTGCGACAGTCAGGGGGTGAGTAATAGTTTGTCGTTTCGAGACACGAGAGGAAATTGCTCCCAGCAATTCGGCCTTGGTAAACGGCTTTGTCAAATAATCGTCACCGCCCAAGTCCATCCCCCGGCGAAAATCCGCTTTAGCAGCTTGAGCTGTGAGAAAAATAAATGGAATTGTTGCAGCCAGGGAGTTTTGGCGCAGAGTCCGCAAAACCTCATAACCGTCAAGTTCCGGCATCTGCACGTCACACAAAATTAAATCTGGAATCTCCGAGAGTGCCATCTGCACCCCTACTCGACCGTTTTGAGCCACAATGACTCGATAGTTCTGAGATTCCAGGAGTTGCAGAAGAGTTTCCCGGATTAATTCGTCGTCCTCAATTACCAAAATTTTGAGCATAATACTTAGATAACGGATGGCTGTATAGATACCGGAACCTGACTAACACTAGCATAGTAAAAATATCGACTTGCTGATTAGGCCAATCAGCCAATCTATAATTAGCCATTTGGCTAATCATATTTCTTCTGCTTGCAAGCCACAATCAAAATACCCCGAAGGTAGTTATAAATATATCTCAAAACTAGGGAACTTTTGAGAGGGAGGAAATCAGATAACGGTTTAGCTGTAATGCTCTAGGATAAATCTGTCTCGTCCCTTGTCTTTAGCTTGGTAAAGACAACGGTCTGCTGCTGCAATCAAGTTTTCTTTGGAGGTTTCCATCTGAGGAAGGGTGCTGGCGACACCCAGGCTGAGGGTGACAAAAGAACTGACAGGGGATTGAGCGTGTTCAATTTTTAGTCCTTTGATCCCTAGTCTGATTTGTTCGGCAACGTAAGCAGCGGTGTCCGGTGCTGTACGGGGAAGTATTACGGCAAATTCTTCGCCGCCGTAACGAGCCACTAGAGTTTCTCCGGGAACTTTACCAGCCAAGTCATTGATAGCTTCCACAATCCTTTGGGCTACCTGTTGCAAGCACAAGTCTCCAGCTTGGTGTCCGTAATTATCGTTGTATTTCTTAAAAAAGTCAATATCACACAATATCAGAGATAATTCTGCTTCTTCTTGCTCTAATTTTTGCCATTGTTGCTCTAAATATTCGTTAAAGCAGCGGCGGTTAGCTAATTGAGTTAAGCCGTCGGAGTTGGCGAGGCGATACAACTCGGAATTTGCTGTTTCCAATTTAGTATTTGCCACTTCTAAGTCGGACTTAGCAACTGCTAAATTGTAATAAAGTTCGCTAATGTACCAAGTAGCTTGTTGATGAATTTGGGACAGAGCTAACAGCACTTGATGTACATCTAAGAGTCTGTAATTTTTATCGTTTAACTGTACGACTATAGGCTCGTAAAGTAGTTCTGGCGACCGCTGGACTGCTCGCTGAGCTGCCATCACAATTAATGTTACTCCCGGTAAAATTAAAATATCAGTTCTAGCTATTTGATATAAAGCGAGAATGGGTCGATGAGCAAATATATCTATGCCATAAGGACGGCTCATGTGTTCCATAAATCGTCGGCGAGATATCATTCCCAAAAACTCGCCTTTAACAGTCAATACAACTCCTGGAAGTAGCGGTTGAGTGTGAAATAATCTAGCTACTTCTTTCCCTAAATAAGAAGATTCAACCTGAAAATTAAATACTGAAAGCTCGTTAAGAGTAGATTCTAAAGATAGAGTTTCGGGTAATGTTTTAGGCCAAATAGGTGTGGAGACAAATTTAGTAGACACAGCGTACACCCGCATGAACGTTATAGTAGCAATTAAGCTAATGCCAGCTACAAACTAATGCTACCATTAATATATTAGCATTAGTTGTGTTGTGGAATACATGAGTTTTATAATCATAACTTCAGGGTGTATTTTTGTTTAAAAAAAATGTTTTGCTGCGAGGGATTTACATGAATTTGCCCTAACAGACTTGCTAGGTATGCGGGCAATAAGTAATTACTTAAACAGCAAATTGATGGGAAATAAGGGCGATCGCACCTACCATGATTTTGTGTTCCTGCACTTGAATGCGAGCGTGTAAAGTTTCTGCGGTATCATCGGGAAATACGGGTACTGCTGCTTGCATTAAAATTGGACCGCTGTCTACTTCTAAATGGGCGATATGCACTGTGCATCCAGTGATTTTTACCTTGGCTGCAAGTGCTTGTTCGACAGCGTTGATTCCTGGAAAACTTGGTAATAAACTGGGATGGATGTTAATAACTTTTTCGGGAAAAGCATCGAGCAAAACTTTAGTGACAATTCGCATCCAGCCAGCCATGATAACCCATTGTACGTCATGTTTTTGGAAAATTTTAACAATTTCGGTGTCTAAGTCAGCACGTTTTTTGTAGTCGCGATGATTGAGTAAAATTGAGGGAATGCCGTATTTTTCGGCTCTAACTGCTGCTTTGGCTCCAGGGTTATTGTAAATTAATACTTGGACTTGAGCGTTGAGTTGTTGGTTTTGGATGCCTTGGGCGATTACTTCAAAGTTGCTGCCGCTTCCTGATGCGAGAATTCCTAGTTTTAATGGTTGAGTGCTGGCGGCGATGAAACTGGTGTTAATCTCAGGAGAAATTAAGCTAGCATGGGAATTAAGAGATATGGGATTACTTGTCATTGTTAGATGAGAATTAAATGGGTTGACAGATGGAATATGAAAGATTTAAGATGGTCTTTAGACCCTTCGACTACGCTTGGGCGAAGCTGATATCTTAACCGAAGATGGCAGACAGAATTGAGGAATTCAGAAACAATAGGACTGACATCTGGGTGTTCGGCAATCGGGTTTTTACAGCATAATATTGGGTTCAAATCCTTTATTTCAGTCACATACCGGGTTCCTAGAGTCCCGGTGGGTAATTCTTGAAATACTAAGGAATTACTTGCCAGTGTGAGGGATTGCTTAGTTAGTCTATTGGGTAGTGATTATTGCGGACATCTTCTACATAAGATTATCAAAAAAATCCTCCCGCAGAATGCCGTAAATTTTGAGGTTCCAATAGGTGTCCTTAGCAAATAGATGTTGTTTCAATATCCCTTCTAATTGCATTCCGACTTTTTCCATCACGCGGGCTGATGCAATATTTTTTTGTGCACAGCGAGCCTCTATTTTATTCAGACTCATTTCCCGAAAACCGAAGTCTATAATTGCACTAACAGCCTCACTCATGTATCCTTGATTCCAGTATTTGCGAGAAAGAGCGTATCCAATTTGAGCGCGACTGTGGTTCATGCTCCATTCGACATATCCGCAAGTTCCGATTAATTTTTGTTCGGATTTGTGAACGATTCCCCAGTCAATGAGTTCTCGCTTTTTATACATTTTAGTGAGACTTCGGAGAAAACTTTTAGTGTCTTCGATGGAGGTATGAGTTGACCACATGGTGTATTGAGATACTAGGGGGTCTGAGCCATACTCAAACATATCGTTGGCATCGTTTAAAGTAATTTTTCTGAGCAGGAGTCTCTCGGTTTCTATAGTGGGTAAATTGGATAATATATCTAGAGGCTGCATTTTGAAATTCACCTGTATTGTGATACAGTTTAAAACTAAAAGATAATTTTTACAAGCCAATGGTTTCGATTAAATCTGGGCGTTTTAACTGGTTGGACAATGAGTCGATCGCAGCTTGGACTTTTTTAGCCCCAGCTTTGTTGTTTTTGGGTACTTTTTTGATTTACCCGATCGCCTATTTATGCTACCTTAGCTTTACCACTGGCAGTTTCACCCAATCAGGTATGCGTTTTATTGGGTTGAAAAATTATTGGAGTCTACTCACTAACCCAGATTTTTGGCAAGTTGTCCAAAACACCATCTATTTTACTACTGTTACAGTCATTCCCAGTTTAGTTATTCCCTTGGGTTTGGCAGTTTTGCTAAATCGCTCCTTTGCTTGGCGAGGGGTGCTCCGCACGGCCTATTTTATTCCTTCGATTACCTCTTTAGTGGCTGTCGGCTTAGGTTGGCGGTGGCTGTTTCAAACTGAGGGGCCCGTGAATCACCTCTTAAGGGCGGTGGGTTTAAATCCGATAGCTTGGCTTAGTAGCACGGTTTGGGCAATGCCGGTGCTGATTTTGCTCAGTATTTGGAAACAATTAGGCTTTAATATGGTAGTATTTTTGGCGGGTTTGCAGGCAATTCCGCTCAATCGCTACGAAGCTGCCGAATTGGATGGAGCTGATGCTTGGCAACAATTTTGGTACATCACTTTACCGGGTTTGCGCCCGACTTTGGTATTTGCGACTGTCACTACTGCTATTTTTACGCTGCGGAGTTTTGAGCCAGTTTATGTGATTACTGGTGGTGGTCCTTTGAATTCTACTAATCTGCTGGTTTATTATATTTACGACCAAGCTTTTGCACAATTTGATTTTGGCTACGCAGCGGCGGCGGCAACTTTGCTGATGGCTGTGGCTTTGGGATTGGTTTATTTGCAACTGAGGGTTTGGGGGGAGGATGCTTGATTGATATCAATTCCAGTTCCACTCTCAGGTGATGTTGACTGTTTTAACAATACCGATGCAACCGGAAACCATAGGAATCGCACAAGAGAAATGGGACGATAGTAGAGCGTAAATAATTTTTTGATAAAGTGGAATGGCTACCTTGCCCGTTCAGAATGCAATTGCTGCTCTCTACCTGCCAAAAACATGGTTAAGTACAGGCGGAGAACAGCACAGGGTCACTAAAATCCAGGTTGCAGAACTATTCAATGATATGGAAATAATAGGCTGCAACTAGAAAATTGATACCTAGTAGTACCAAAAACCAAGCCATGCGAAAGGTGTAAGGTGGCTTACCCGTTTTCATTACGGAGTCGGATTTTAGTTGATTCTTTGCTATCTCTGCCATAGGTCAAAGTCCTAATTAATATGTGACTGTATTTACCACAAATAGCTTGTAAAAGTATAGTCATGGTGTGCATGACTAAGGAGGCGTGAATCTCTCCCTTTTCTTTTTTACTTCGAGCGGATTGACCCGCCTGGGCTGAACTATGCAGCTCCTTATCCCATCGCACAAGGCATTTGGGATTGCTTGGGTCTTAATATTGTAAGACCCACTTATTGAAACAATCGCCGACAATTAGGTTCGGTGATGCTGGACACTTAATCAAAATCTGCTACCGAGGTAGTCTGAGATTTTTTTGTGTCTGTTTAGAGTCGTGGAAGTTTTTGATCCCGACTTTATAAAGTCTTACAGTACCAGAGAGGGTTCACGTTTGTACCATCCTCTAGAGTTACTTTTTGTAACTTTTAATCTATACCAATTGAGATTAATTTCAATCGTTTTCTCCGGCGTGGTAGGAACTGCGGACTAGAGGGCCCGATCGCACTTGTTGAAAACCCATCTCTGTGGCTATTTCCCCCAAACGGTCAAATTCAGCGGGTGTCCAGTATTTTTGCACAGGGAGGTGTTCTAGAGAGGGTCTCATGTATTGACCGAGGGTGAGTCGATCGCACTTGGCATCCCGCAAATCGGCCATCGCTGCGATTATTTCAGTTTCGGTTTCCCCGTGCCCCAACATCAAACCGGATTTGGTGGGAATGCTGGGGTCAAAGGCTTTGACAATGCGAAGAACGTCGAGGGAGCGATCGTACTTGGCCCCCCTACGCACAGGCCCTTGTAACCGCCTTACTGTCTCAATATTGTGGTTGTAACACGCTGGTTTAGCCTCTAAGACTGTCCTAATTCGCGATCGCTGCAATTCCTCTAGGGTTCTGTTTTCGGCTTCCGGGAGGGTGGGCGCGGTGGCACCACCCCAAAAATCCGGTGTTAGTACCTCAATTTGAGTTTGCGGGTTGAGCAGGCGGATGTGGGCCATTGTCATCGCAAACCAACCAGCACCTCCATCGGGTAAATCATCACGGGCTACCGAAGTGAGAACCGCATAGCGCAAACCCAGCAGATTGACTGCTGTGGCTACCTTTTGCGGTTCTTCGGGGTCTAGGGGCATGGGAGAATGACCTTTATCTACTTGACAAAATGCACAAGCACGGGTGCAAGTCGGGCCCATTAATAAAAAGGTGGCGGTTTTTTGGGCATAGCATTCTGCGCGGTTGGGACATCTACCTTCCTCGCAAATCGTGTGAATTTGGCGCTGCTTAATAATTTTTTGCACTTCGGAGAGCTCGCTGGCTTTGCCAAGTGGGCGGCGCAACCACTCTGGCATCGCCTGAATTTCATCCCGCATTGGGGAGGCAATTGATTTGGCTGTGGGAGTTTGAGGGGTTTGGGATGGCATGAAATTAAGTGCGATCTGGTTAATGCTTTTCGATCGTATCTGAAATCCAAGTCTCTGAACTTGCAGGAATCGTGTCCCCCATCACCATTGACCTCTGTGGTGATAAAAATTCAACTTAGAAAGGATTTTGGAGAGAATTCTGTTACAGATATACTTAAGGTTGCGAATCAACACTCACATACGGTGGGGCACACCGAAATTAACGCTTGGGGACAGAACGACCTCTACTCGTTGGTGGTGACATCAACGGGCAAGTTGACTGGTTGAACAAAGAATCAAGAGTGCGTTCACGCGCCCGGAGAGTCAAGTATCTGGAGAGCTTAGGGCTTACCAGATTATGCTATACACAGTAGATCGAAGGTTAATCCTAGATTTACCGCGTTAAATGTATCTGAAGGAGTCAGTCGTGGCTGGTCAAAAAATCTTAGTCATCGATGACAGTAAAGTCATCCGCGTCCGAGTCCGAGAAATGTTACCCCAAGGTAACTTTGAAGTTCTAGAAGCCAAAGACGGAGAAGAGGGACTAAAGCTGATCCGTCAAGCCCGTCCCAATCTAATTATGTTAGATTTCCTGCTGCCCAAAGTCAGCGGTTGGGAAGTGTATCAAAAAGTTCAAGCCCATCCCGAACTTTCCAAGATCCCCTTGGTGATCATGTCGGGCCGGGAAGAAGAGGTGATGGAGAAAATTCCTAAACCTTTTGAGAAGCATTTTTTTGCATTTATCGCCAAACCCTTTGAGAAGAAGCAACTCACTGAGGCGATTAAATCAGCGATGGTATTGGCTAAAAAGAAACCAGTACCAGAAGCCGCCGCCACCGCTGCTGCACCTACCTCTGGATCGGGCACCGCCGAACTTCAGGCGATGACTGAGAAAATGGCAAAAATGCAGGCTGAAATTGACGCACTCAAGAAACAAATGACTCAGGTGATTACGATCATCAAGCAGAAGTTGAAGTAACGCGGCCTTCGGAAGGTTGCAGACAACTTTCACACCTTGAAGGTTGCTCTGATTTCTAAAGGTGTTTCCTTCGATCCGCAATCTTGTGGTAAGTGGTTGAAGCAATCGCGATCGCTCTGCAATAGGTTTTCACCCTGGTGAGAACATGAATTAAAAGTTAAAAATCCACCTCGGTAGGCAAATATTATTAGTCTTTAGGGGCTGGTTTTTATTTGCCACTTGTCCCACACCCAATTGTCAATTCCTCAGTCTCATTTTTTATTGTTCATGACTAATGACTATTCCGATTTTTGGCTTCAACTGCGTGCCTCAACAGAGAAATTATTGCAAAGATTAGACTGCTTCGATCGAGCACAGGTATTGGCGATCGGAGATTTGACCTTGGACGAGTTTGTCACCGGACAAGTAGAACGAATTTCTCGCGAAGCACCTGTGTTGATTTTGCGCTACGAAAATACTCGACAAGTACCGGGAGGAGGCGCAAATGCTGTCTATAATTTAGCGAAACTGGGAGGCAAAGTAAAAGTTGCTGGCTTGGTGGGAAAAGATGACCAAGGAAAGGCTTTGTGCGGTATTTTTGAGGCTGCGGGAATTGATACGGCGGGGATTTTCATCGATGCGCAGCGTCCAACAGTGACGAAAACTCGTATTTCGGGACACGCGCGGCAGTCGGTGACTCAACAAATTGTCAGAGTCGATCGCAAATCGGATGAGTTGCCGGATTTGGATTTGCAGTTACAATTAGCAGATTATATCCGGCAACAAATACCGACTGTAGATGCGGTGGTTTGTTCCGACTATGGTGATGGAGTTTTGACTAATTTGGCGATCGCATCAGCGGTAGTTCCTGATAAAACAATTGTCGATGCTCAAACAAATTTGCAGCGATATTCGGGAGCGATGCTATTTACTCCGAACTTGCCAGAAGCCGAACAAGCGGTCGGATATAGTATTAATAATTATTCAAGCTTAATGCAAGCCGGACGGGATTTGTTGACTTTAACTAAAGCTCAAAAAATCCTGATTACTCGTGGCGAAGAAGGGATGAGTTTGTTTGAAATAGTCCAGGGAAAAACTCTCCCAAATTCACCACCCCCAACATTTATTTGCCAACAGGGGGATTTGGATATTCAACGTTGGGATATTCCCCCGTTTAATAAGACGGATGTATTTGATGTCACAGGTGCTGGGGATACAGTCGTAGCGGCGATGACTTTAGCTTTGTGTGTCGGTGCGTCGGGTTGGGAAGCGGCGGTTTTGGGGAATTTGGCGGCTAGTATTGTGGTGCGCCAATTCGGTACGGCGACGACTACAACAGAGGAGATGAAACAAGCTTTGGAAGCCCTAGATTATGAGTAGTCTACCACACAATAATCTCTCAAAATTAGTGTTACAAATAAAAGTGTTATGGAAAAAAGCGAGTTAATGGTTTATTTTGAGAGTATTAATCCTAGGAAAAATCTCCAAACTCAACCCTTAACACTCCCTCGGAAGCAGATTGAACACTTAATTTAACCAGACGATCGCTGTTCACCAAAAAGCTGGGTCTGAAGCCCCGTCCTTTTAGGACGGATTTAATTCTCTTTGATGCTGTCAATTAAATCTGGAAATCATGGTATAATCGAGTAATTCAAACAGCAAAAACAATGAAAGCAA
>NZ_JBGJZU010000094.1:0-24481 GCF_041354475.1 Microcoleus sp. | reverse complement strand
ATCCCCCCTAGCCCCCCTTAATAAGGGGGGGACAAGAGCATTCAAAGTCAACGCCTACTCCCCTTTTTAAGGGGGATTTAGGGGGATCTAGACTAGACTATAAATTAGAGGCTGTGTGGATTTCCTCAGTTTGCTAAACTTCTACAACCTACAAAAAGCTCAAAATGCCTAAACTATCGATAAATAGCTAGCCCATAATAAATGTCACTTGTAGTCGAGTCTAGATCCCCCCTAACCCCCCTTAATAAGGGGGGGACAAGAGCATTCAAAGTCAACCCCTACTCCCCTTTTTAAGGGGGATTTAGGGGATCTAGACTAGACTATAAATTAGAGGCTGTGTGGATTTCCTCAGTTTGCTAAACTTCTACAACCTACAAAAAGCTCAAAATGCCTAAACTATCGATTTTATGTGTTGATGATGAAGTGATTATTCTCAACAGTTTGCTACGACAACTGCAAACAGCTTTTGGTGATTCCTATGTTTATGAGACTTCAGAAAATGCGGAGGAAGCTCTGGAAATTCTCGAAGAATTGCAAGAGGAAGAAGCAGGTGTGATTGTGATTGTGTCTGACTGGTTAATGCCGGGAATGAAGGGCGATGAATTTTTGATTGAAGTCCAAAAAAAGTTTCCCAATGTTGTCAAAATATTATTGACTGGACAAGCGGATGAAGCTGCCGTAGAACGGGCAAAAGAACAGGCGAATCTTCATCGTTATCTGCAAAAGCCTTGGAGCGAACAGGAATTAATTGCTTGTATTCAAGAAGGATTAAAAAAGATATGAAACCTGTGATTATTTGTGTGGACGACGATCGGACTGTGCTTGATAGTTTGATGAGAGAATTATCAGAAAATTTTGGAGATAAATTTGAAATTGAAACTGCTATGGGAGGGGGTGAAGCTTTAGAATTAGTGGAAGATTTGCTGGCAGATGAATGCGAAATTGCTGTGGTGATCTCTGACTATATTATGCCCGACATGAAAGGGGATGAAGTTTTAAGAAGCATTCACGAGCGATCGCCCAATACGCTAAAAATCATGCTCACTGGTCAAGCTACCATAGAAGGAGTCAGCAATGCAGTTAATTCTGCTCAACTCTATCGCTATATTCCTAAGCCTTGGGTAACTGCACAACTCAATTTCACCCTCCAAGAAGCGTTAAAAATTTATTTTTTAGAACACCAGTTGGCTGCACAAAATGCCCAACTTAGAGCGAGTGAGCGTCGTCTGGCTCAGTTTTTGGAAGCGATGCCTATAGGGGTATCCGTCTACGACACAACGGGAAAAACTACGTACGCTAATCGCAAGGCGAAGGAATTATTAGGGATTGAAGCTTTACCGGAGACGACTATTGAGCAGTTGTCTCCAACCTATCAAGTTTATCGCGCTGGTACTGGACAATTATATCCTAGTGATGAGTTGCCTGTTGTGCGATCGATCGCAGGAGAAACAGTGCGTGCGGAAGATTTGGAATTGCATCACCCGGATCGAATTATTCCCTTGGAGGTTTCGACGACACCAATCTCAGATGAAATGGGAAATATTAGTTATGCCATTTGTACTTTCCAAGATATTAGCGATAGACAACGAGCAGAAAGCGATCGGCTGCGTCTCGCCCAAGAAAGGGAAGCCAAGAATGTTGCTTTGCAGATGAATCAAGAAATTGAGGCAAAAAACCAAGAATTAGCCCTAACTTTACAAGAATTACAAGCCACTCAGCAACAATTAATCGACTCGGAAAAAATGGCTGCTCTGGGACAATTGGTGGCAGGAGTTGCCCATGAAATCAATACTCCTATAGGTGCGATTCGCTCTTCCGCCGGGAGTATATCCAGCTTCTTGACTACTACCCTAGAACAGTTGCCCGTACTGTTTCAAAACCTTACCGAAGAGGAAGGCCAAGAGTTTATGGCTTTACTTGGGCGATCGCTCAACCAACAATCAATAATATCTACCAAAGAAGAACGCAAGTTGAAGAAAGCTCTCAGGAATCAACTGAAAGAATTAGAGTTTTCAGAAATAGATGCTGAAAATATTGCCGATATATTGGTCATCATGGGAATCGATAGCGAAATTGATATGTTTATTCCTCTATTAACCAAACCTAAAGGTTTTAAAATATTAGAAATAGCCTATAAACTTTCACAAATAAAAAGAGGGATGACGACTATTCAAAACGGGACAGAGCGGGTCTCAAAAGTAGTGTTTGCTTTGAAAACCTATGCCCATTACGAACATTCAGGTCAAAGGACTCAAGCCAATTTAACTGAAGGGATTGAAACAGTTTTAACTATTTATCAAAATCACTTAAAACAAGGAGTTAAGGTAATTAGGAACTATGCCGAATTACCACCCCTACTGTGTTATCCTGATGAACTGAATCAGGTATGGATTAATCTCATCCATAATGCCTTGCAAGCCATGGATAATCGAGGCACTTTAACTATTGATGTTACCACTATTGACGACTCGGTAAAAATCAGCTTTACTGATAGTGGAAAAGGAATACCCGAAGAGATTCAATCCCAAATATTTACTCCTTTTTTTACCACTAAGCCAGCAGGAGAAGGCAGCGGACTAGGACTAGATATTGTCAATAAGATTGTTAAAAAACATCAGGGTAAAATAGAATTTGAATCGATTCCGGGTCAAACTAAATTTAGTGTTTTTATACCAATTACCAGACTTTAGTAATCGGAAAATTAAGTCCATTTTAACTCAATTAAATGTAAAATGATTAGGAAAAGAAATCATGTCGAAACCTGTAATTTTGTGTGTTGACGATGAGAGAATGGTTTTAGATAGTCTCAGGATGCAGTTATCAACAGCCTTCGGTTCTGGCTACAAATATGAATCAGCAGAAGATGCCTATGAAGCTTTAGATTTAATAGAGGAACTCGATGGGGAGAATATTAGAGTGATTGTGATTATTTCTGATTGGTTAATGCCCGGTATTAAGGGCGATGATTTTTTGATTCGCGTTCACGAACGATTCCCTAAAGTTGTTAAAATCCTGCTGACTGGTCAAGCCGATGAAGCAGCTATTAATCGAGCCAAAAAACACGCAAATCTCCATTCTTGTTTGTTTAAGCCTTGGTCGGAAAGTGATTTGAGAGAAACTATTCTATCTGCATTGTCCCAACTATAATGTAAGGGGAATTGGGAATTGGGAATTGGGAATTGGGAATTGGGAATTGAAGAACCCCCCCCCTCGCCCCCCCCAAGGGGGGAATTGGGAATTGGGAATTGGGAATTGAAGAACCCCCCCCTGCCCCCCCCAAGGGGGGAATTGGGAATTGGGAATTGGGAATTGAGGAACCCCCCCCTCGCCCCCCCCAAGGGGGGAATTGGGAATTGGGAATTGGGAATTGGGAATTGGGAATTGAGGAACCCCCCCCTCGCCCCCCCCAAGGGGGGAATTGGGAATTGGTAACAAATAACCAATAACAAATAACCACTGACTACTGACTAATTTGTTCGATGGGCAGTTCAATGATAAACTCTGCTCCTTGACCAGGTGCTGACACGCAACTAAGTTTACCATTGTGTTCGGTAACAACTTTGTGGGAAATTGAAAGACCTAAACCCGTACCTTTTCCGGCTGGCTTAGTGGTAAAAAAAGCCTCGAATAATTGTTGGGAAACTTCTTCCGGCATACCGGGACCGTTATCGGAAATCCTAATCATAGCCTTGGAGTTTTGGAATTCTGTTTTAATTTTAATTTTGCTGCGGTTAGCTTTAGCTTCCGCCACGGAGCGTCCCTCATTGTACTCCTCGATCGCGTCGATCGCATTTCCGATCAAATTCATAAATACCTGATTGATTTTTCCAGCATAACATTCAACCAAAGGCAAGTTTCCATACTCCTTAATTACGGTAATTTCAGGATAGCCACCACGGGCTCTGAGCCGACTTTGGAGAATCAACAGCGTCCCGTCAATCCCTTCGTGGAGATTAACGCTGCTCATTTTATTATCGTCTTTGCGGGAAAAAATTTGGAGCGATCGCACTATTTCCCGAATGCGATCGGCTCCAACTTGCATGGAGGACATTGCTTTTGGTAAATCTTCTAACAGAAAATCTAGTTCTATCTCCTCTATTTTATCTTGAATGATTGCCGGTGGCTCCGAGAATTGAGCCTGGTAAACAGCGAGCAAATCTAGCAAATCTTCCGTGTAGTGACTGAGGTGAACTAGATTACCACAAACGCTGCTGACAGGATTATTAATTTCGTGAGCAACACCAGCAACCATTTGACCGAGAGTAGACATTTTTTCAGTATGAATTAATACGGCTTGAGTTTGTCGCAATTCGTGCAAAGTGTGTTCTAGCTGCTGCTTTTGTTCAGTTAGCTCAGTTTGCGATCGCAGCAAAGCTTCTTCACTGCGCTTTTGTTCAGAAATATCAGTAATTAATCCTTCCAAAGCTATCAATTCTCCCGACTCTGAAAACACTCCCAAACCCTGTTCCCAAACCCATTTTACCTCCCCGGTTTTAGAAGTAATTCGATAGGTTAGTTGATAAGGTCGATTTTCCAGTACAGCCACTTGGACGGCGTTCCACAAAATATCGCGATCCTCCGGGTGAGTCAATTCCGAGAGAGAAATTTTCCTAGTCCCGATAAACTCATCAGGAGAATAACCAGCTAACTGATAGCAACCCTCGCTCACAAACTCTACACTGCGATCGTCATTACGAAAACGATAGGCCATTCCCGGCAAATTGCTCATCAATGTAGCCAAGGTTCGTTGGCTTTCCCGTAGGGCTTCTTCTGCGTGTTTGCGATCGGTAATATCCGTCATTACCGCCAGCATACAAAGTTCGCCGTCCAAATCAATCAACTCTGCTGATAGCAAACACACCACCACCGCACCCGACTTAACACGAAATTCGTATTCGTGATTGCGAACCACACCTTTTTCTTGCAAAATGCTCCTAAACTTGACTCTTTCTTCTGGGTTAACCCAAATATTTAATTGTGGTACCGTATAAGCCAGGGCCTCTTCTAAAGAATAACCAATCATCGATAAAAAACTATCATTAACCTCAATTAACCGCCCATCAGCAAAAGTAGTAATAGTCATCGGATCTGGACTCGAACGAAAAGCTTTAGAAAATTTTTCTTCCGACCAACGCAACTGTTTAATAGCTGATTCCAACTCACTTGTGCGCTCTTGAACTCGGCATTCCAACACCTCATTAGCTTGCTTCAGAGCCTCTTGGGCCTGCACCCGTTCGGTGATATCTCGCACCACCGCTTGCAACCCCATTTTGCCACAAATATCCATAGAAGTTAATAGCACTTCTGCGGGAAACACCGAACCATCTAACCGGGAATGTAGCCAGTCAAAACGGCAGTTGCCAGATTTCAAAGCTGTATTAATTCGCTCTTGAGATAAGCTAGCAGAATCTTGTCCGTTCGGTTGCATTAGCGGGCTTAATTCCGAGGGATGCTTACCACAAAATTCTGTTTCATTGGTGCATCCAAACAACTTTAAAGTTGCTGGATTGCAGTCCAAAAAACCTGCTTCATCTAACAGCATTACCGCGTCGCTAGTCGATTCGTACAGAGTGCGAAACTTTTTTTCCGACTCTTGCAAAGAAGCAATCAACCGCATCTTTTCCTCTGTCGCCCGTTTTTGCTCAGTAATGTCCTGTACTACTTGAGAAAATCCCTGTAACTCTCCCTGTTGGTTACGCACAGCATTGACAATAATATTTGCCCAAAATCTAGTGCCGTCTTGACGCATCCGCCAGCCTTCATTTTCATATCTACCTTCAGCAGCAGCTATCAATAATTTTTTCTGTGGCTTGCCAAGTTTAATATGTTCTTGTGTGTAAAAGCATTGAGAATGTTGACCGATTATTTCACTAGAAGTGTAGCCAAAAATCCGTTCAGCTCCCGAATTCCAACTCGCTACATATCCTTCGGTGTTTAACATAAATATGGCATAATCTTTAACACCTTCAATTACTAAACGCAGTCGTTCCTCACTTTCTCTAAGGGCATATTCTGCTTGTTTTCTTTGGGTAATATCTTCCACAAAACCTTCGTAGTAAAGCAATTTACCAGATTCATCACAGACGGCACGGGCATTTTCTGAAATCCAAATTATCGTCCCGTCTTGGCGATGAATCTGCGATTCAAAATCTGAAACGCTACCATTATTTTGTAGGTCTGAAACAAACTCGTCACGTCGTTTGGGATCGACATAAAGCTGGTCGCTAATGTCGGTTAATCCAGTGATTAATTCGGCTGGGGAGTTATAGCCGTAGATGCGAGCCAAAGCTGGGTTGGCGCTGATGTAGCGACCATCAATGGTTGTTTGAAAAATGCCAGAAACAGCATTTTCAAACATACTGTAATATTTGGCTTCCATTTCCTGTAGTGCCTCCTCAATTTCTTCTCGATACATATTTTTTATGTGGGTTTTTTTAGTGGTCATTTTTTATACCCTGCTTTTGTTATCTTAATTTAATATTTGGGAAGCATCCCGATTTTGCATAGGCGAAGCATGACCGCAGTAAATCTCTGGTTATAACTAATAAATTGTCTGCGGTCATGCTTCGCCCCTACGAATATATTTACAAAACACAGATGCACCCAATATTTGTGGCGAGCCATGAGTCACAATTTAATGGTTAATTAGGCTTTCGCATACCTACTGTGTGACTATTAACTATTTTCGATAATAGATAACATAGCCGATCCCTAGGTAGTTTGCACAAAGCTGGTGTTGCTCTGTAAAATTGGCACAACCGAGGGGCAATAGTTGTATCAAAAAATTCATATTGGACTACTGCTGGTGTGTTCTTTCTGTAGTGCTACTAACATTTTGCCAGAAGTTTCAGCGCTGTGGTGTAAAACGCGGCCCGGAACTCTGCTAAAATCCCGATCGACTCTCGGTTTGGTAGACAAGCTCGATCGCGATTCTCCGAAACAGACCGGGCTGCTTGTTCCCAATTGCGATCGCCTGCAAACGCTACAGGTTGCGGGAGCAATTGTTAAATTGTTCAATTCTTCAATCCTTCAATCCCATGACTGATTCTCCTCTGTGGCCTAGTTTGCTGCAACAATTGTTAGACAAACAATCTCTCTCACGCGCCACCTCCGCCAACCTGATGCAGGGATGGCTGAATGAAGACATTCCCCCCGTACTCTCCGGCGCGATTTTAGCAGCCCTCCAAGCCAAAGGAATCTGTGCCACAGAATTAGCGGGCATGGCTCAGGTATTGCAGTCTCAATCCCTCCCAGGAGATTTGGATTCGATTTCCCCCACTTCACTACCTTTAATTGATACTTGTGGCACAGGTGGCGACGGCGCTTCCACCTTTAACATTTCCACTGCTGTCGCTTTTGTCGCCGCCGCCGGCAAAGTGCGAGTGGCGAAACACGGAAATCGATCGGCATCAAGTAAAGTAGGTTCTGCTGACGTCTTGGAAGCACTGGGAGTCAACCTCAACGCAGATTTCCAAAAAGTAAAGGCGGCAGTAGACGAAGTAGGCATCACCTTTTTATTTGCGCCTGGGTGGCATCCCGCACTCAAGGCTGTAGCATCGCTCCGGCGCACTTTGAAAGTACGGACTGTTTTTAACCTTTTGGGGCCTCTCGTCAATCCTATGCGCCCTACAGGTCAGGTAATTGGGGTGTTCGATTCCAGTCTGGTATCAATCATTGCCGAAGCTTTGGGCGAGTTGGGGACTGAATTAGCCGTAGTCATTCATGGCAGAGAAAAGTTGGATGAAGCTGGTTTGGGAGATGTTTCAGACTTGGCGGTTTTGTCCAACGGTAAAGTAGAAGTAACGACTTTAGATGCTAGAAAAGTAGGATTGACACCCTGTGCGATCGGCTGTTTAAAAGGGGGAAATGTTGAAGAAAATTCCGACATTTTGCGAAACGTGCTTCAGGGTAAGGGAACGGAGCCACAAATGGATGTTGTGGCTTTGAATGCGTCCTTAGCTCTTCAGGTGGGAGGTGCAATTCCTGTTGGCGATCATCAAGCAGGGGTGGTTTTAGCTAAGGAAATTTTATTGAGTGGAGAACCTTGGTTGAAGTTACAAGAGTTGGTGGAATTTTTGAAATGAAGTTATTAGTCTCTTGACTGTTGTTAAAAATAACAAATAACAACTAACTCATTCCTAAGATCGATCTCTAAATTCAATCACATCTTGCTTAATCGTCACATCTTTATCACCAAAAAAGTCGTGCCCCAAAAGCCCGATCTCCAAAGACGGTGAAATTGCCACAACTACATTTTTAATCGACAAACCACCCGCTTGAATAGAAGTGAGGCGACCGAGTGGAAAAGTAGCCTCTCCGTTGGGAGTTTTTGCTTGTACAGTCCCCTGGGGAACTACCCCCAAGGCTTTAGCCATGGCTGGTGTAATTACTGTGCCACTGGCACCGGAATCTACCATCATATCGAACTTTTGTATGCCGTTAAAGGTGACTTCTATAACCGGGATATTCGCCTCTCGGCGTTTAATTTTTGCCTGAAATACTCCAGACTTGGCTGCTGTGGGAGCAACAGGAGTCAATTCTTTAGGCAAAAAACCGCACACCGATTGGCTTAAGTTGACAGTTCGCCCGGAGGAGCTGCGCATGAAGCATCCCTCAGTTTCTTGAGCCACTGCTCGCGAGGAGTTTGACCCCCAATCAACTAAGATGGAACTACTTACAGAAATAACGGCTGTTAAAACCAGTAACGGTTTGCGTAGTTTTGGAGCGTGCCGTTGATGGTTGTATAAGTTTGAGAGTAAAAGCTCCAGAGATTTGCTAGTCATAATTTATGGAAATGCTGTAGCTCGATCCTAACAGCGACAACCGCCAATTGGTATAGATTTCGCCGTTGCGATCGCCTCGCCTCATCAGTATTACAAAAGTTCGATCGACCAGATAGAGGCTGGTTGCTTTCCCAGACAGAAAGTTGTATAGCAGAAATTTGAAATAATATTTGTATTTTGCCGGCTAGCATCAAATCCCCGGCAGTGATAAGAATGAAACCAGACGACAGTAATTAAGGATGCCATGTCACTTTCAACTGCACAACCCGCTCTCCTAGTCCTCGCTGATGGTACTGCTTACCGCGGCTGGTCCTTTGGCGCTCACGGCACAGTCGTCGGCGAAGTAGTATTCAATACAGGGATGACGGGCTATCAAGAAGTCTTGACAGACCCTAGTTATTCGGGACAAATCGTAACTTTTACTTATCCAGAATTGGGCAATACCGGGGTAAATCTCGAAGATGAAGAGTCTTCCCACCCCCATATTCGAGCAGCCATCGCTCGCAATATATGCACTCGCCCTAGCAACTGGCGATCGTCCCAATCTCTCCCAGACTACCTCAAACAGTACAATATCCCAGGAATTTACGGCATCGACACCCGCGCCCTGACTCGCAAAATTCGCACGGTAGGAGCAGTCAACGGTGGTATTTCTACCTCGATTCTCGACCCTGCCGAGCTCTTGGAGCAAGTGCAAGACGCCCCCACTATGGACGGACTCAATCTGGTTCGGGAAGTGACTACCCGCGAGGTGTATGAGTGGTCTGAACCCACAGCATCGGTTTGGGAATTTAGTCCGACAGTCAAACCGGCCAGTGGTGAAATGTGGACGGTGGTGGCCCTGGATTTTGGCATCAAACGCAACATTCTACGGCGTTTGGCCAGTTACGGCTGTCGAGTAATTGTTGTCCCCGCAAACACCAGCCCAGAGGAAATCCTCAAGTACAACCCAGACGGCATTTTTCTGTCCAATGGCCCTGGAGACCCTTCGGCGGTAAAGGAAGGAATCGAGACGGCGAAGGCTTTGTTAAAGTCGGACAAACCTGTGTTCGGCATCTGCATGGGACACCAGATTTTAGGACTTTCCTTGGGTGCGGAAACTTTTAAACTCAAGTTTGGGCACCGGGGATTGAATCACCCAGCGGGTTTAACCCAGCAAGTGGAAATTACTAGCCAAAATCACGGTTTTGCGATCGACCCTGAGTCGTTAGTTCCCGAAGTAGAAATTACCCACCTCAACTTGAACGATCGCACCGTAGCAGGATTGAAGCACAAAACCCTGCCACTGTTCTCAGTCCAGTACCACCCCGAAGCCAGTCCGGGTCCCCATGATGCCGACTATTTGTTCGATCGATTCGTGCAGTCCATGCGAGAAAATCAGAAAGTAGCCGTTAAGTAGTCATTAGTCATTAGTCGGTTGTCAGTTGTCAGTTGTCGGTTGTCGGTTGTCAGTGGTCTACAGCCCCCAGCCCACAACTGACAAAAAAAGTAGACAAAAGATCAAAAAACTCCTACAATGAAACCTCGACTTTAAGCAATATCTAGCTAGGAGGGTGTCATTTCTGAGCAATTGAACCTGACCGTTAGCCTCAGAGGCACTCGCGAAGTCGGGAATAACTATCAGCTATTTCGCCTGATTGGCCTACTGGACGCTTTTTCCGAGGCAACTTTTCGGAAGGTACTGACCAAATGTATTGAGGATGGCCCAAAACACGTAATTTTGGACTTGTCTAAAATTGACTTTGTGGATAGTTCAGGCTTGGGAGCCCTTGTGCAACTTGTCAAAAAAGCCCAAAGTTTTGACGGGGGATTGCAAATTGTTTCCAATCCCCGCGTAACTCAGACTGTTAAACTGGTTCGCTTAGAGAAATTTTTGTCTTTGCAGCCGAGTGTTGATGTGGCCGTAGAAAACGTCAAGAATGCTTGACGAATAATTGGATGAGATTAGCTATCCGGTTCTGACAACTGGATAGCAAATTCTTATGTTTGTCAGGAGACAAAGAATCTGTGGTAAATAGCTGAAAAAATGGTATAATTTTACAACCTATGTTGAACAATAAAGCTTAGGGAAGTATCAAGTTAAAACGAGCCTTGTGATACCAGATTAGTAAGTGACTAGAAAAAAAACTGTGCGGAAGTTTGATTAAAAAAGTATGTCGCCGATCGCAGATAATGGACAAAAGCTGAGTTTTAGTGATATCAGTCTCAATCAATTACATCCTGGGATGGTGACATCAGCGGTAATAGAAAGGCTTTCGCCAGCAGCTTGGGCTTACTTGGGAGATGCAGTATACGAACTATACGTTAGGACTTTGTACTTAGTTCCGCCCAAAAAAATGCAAACTTATCACCAATTGGTGGTGGGACAAGTACGAGCCGAAACTCAAGCGCGTCATTTGCGCTCGATCGCTCCTTATTTGAACAGCACAGAATTAGCAATTGTCAAGCGCGGCCGCAATGCTGCTGCGAGCCGTTCCACACGGGCAGATCCAGAGATTTACCAACAAGCCAGCAGCTTAGAAACTTTGGTGGGATACTTATACCTCACCGATCCCGAAAGATTGACCATACTTATGGCACTTTTAGAAATTGACAGTTAACGGTTTTAGCGATTAGAAATTACAAGTAGCGAATTATTACTTAAAAAGCCTGCCGTCGCCTACCTAAAATTGCCAAAATCCTTCTCAGGTAAAGAGGATTTATGAGTAATAAATTAGCAACTAAAAACAGCAAGATCCTCAAATCAGAACCAATCTAAAATCTCAAAAGTCCCAGAGCGATCGGTCAATCAAAAAATCCTTGGCATTAAGCCAAAACCAGTTTTACAGCCAGCACAAACAAATGAGAAAATTTACTAGACCAAACCCCCAAGGGTCCAAGCGCGACAGCAGACCATTCAACAGTGAAGGCCGCGGTGAGGATTCGTCACCATCTCCCCGTTTTGAACGTAAACCCCGTCCAGACACTCGCTCCGTAGCAGCACCTCAAAAGCGATCGAGCTTTACCCCACAACCGCAAGAAATGCCCGTGCGATCGGTTTATAAACGCAACTTAAACTCCGAGGACAAACCCGAACTGCGAAAAAATAATCACTTCAGAGACAGAGACAGAGACAGTAGCCCCCAAGAATTTCGTGGGAATCGTTTCAGAGACAGAGACAACAGCCCCCAGGAATTTCGTGGCAATCGTTTCAGAGACAGAGACAGCAGCCCCCAAGAATTTCGCGACAATAGCTTCAGAGACAGAGACAACAGCCCCCAAGAATTTCGCGACAATAGCTTCAGAGACAGAGACAGCAGCCCCCAAGAATTTCGTGGCAATCGTTTCAGAGACAGAGACAGCAGCCCCCAAGAATTTCGTGGCAATCGTTTCAGAGATAGAGACAACAGCCCCCAGGAATCCCGTGGCAATTACTATAAAAACAGAGACAACAGCCCCCAGGAATCCCGTGGCAATTATTACAAAAACAGAGACAGTGGTGCGGTTGAGCCTGGAAGCAACACCGTAGTACAACCAGAAGCAGACACAGACATGATTTACGGACGCCATGCTGTGCAGGCGGCCCTCGAAGCAAACCAAGTGCTCAACCGGATCTGGGTTGTGCCACATCTGCGCTACGATCCCCGCTTTCACAGCTTGCTAACCGAAGCCAAGTCCAACGGTAGCATCATCGACGAAGTGGACGATTTGCGACTGGACTACATCACGCGCAAAGCGAACCATCAAGGTGTAGCAGCTCAAATATCAGCCCATGAATACCTAGATTTGAGTGAACTAATCGCCAAGGCTAAATCTGCTACGGAACATCCGGTAATTGTGGTAGCAGAAGGACTCAACGATCCCCACAATTTAGGGGCAATTATTCGCACAGCAGAAGCATTGGGCACTCAGGGCGTAGTGATACCCCAGCGGCGGGCGGTGGGGATTACCTCCGCGGTTAGAAAAGTGGCCGCTGGCGCCTTGGAAAATTTACCCGTAGCGAGGGTTGTCAATCTCAGTCGGGCTTTGGAAGAATTGAAAGAGGCTGGATTTTGGATTTACGGCACTGCCGCTACGGCCAGTCAATCGGTAGAGACAGTGAATTTCTCCGGGCCCACGGTTTTAGTTGTAGGTGGTGAAGCTGACGGTTTGAGCCTTTTGATACAGCGCGGCTGTGATGGATTAGTTTCAATTCCATTAAGGGGCAATACACCAAGCCTGAATGTCTCCGTAGCAACGGGCATGGCTTTATATGAAATTTACCGCCAGCGCGGACCCAAGAAGTTTCATGTACACAGCTCGTCAAAGTAATTAGTCCGATCGCCCCCTAAAGCCGGGGGCGATCGACCCCCAAATTGCCCATTTTAGGTAATTTAAAAAAATGCCACACCTGATTAGAAAATTTCCTTCATATTAGAATAGGCATCACTCATTACCATGTGTACCTAACCTAACTGAGAGAGGCTATATAATTTTTTTTCAACTACGCCAATTATATCATCCGTAAAAAAAAATTGACAGGAGAGGATATCTCAACTACAATTCCATCCAAAAACCATATCAAGGAACCCCAAACTATATAGCCTTAGCCAGCCGTAGGGGAAAAAAAGATAGTAGTACCTCCAGTAAGGATTAGTCCTTACTAAGGAGCTTGTTAGACAGGTGTATATATTTGTCTATAAAGCTTATAACTATCATAACACCGTGTAAATAACTAAGGCATCAGCCTTGCAGCCCGCACTCTGGACAAAAAGTAAAATACATTACAAATCCCCATGAAAGAACTCTTGATTAGCTTGCTCAACTTCTTCGGTTTAGCTTGGTGGGTGGAAGTTAAAACTGCATCGCCACGGTGCATTTATTATTTTGGTCCGTTTATGACCGCTAAAGAGGCCCAAGCTGCACAAACAGGATATGTAGAAGACATAGAAAATGAAGATGCTCAAGGTATTAGTGTTTCGATTCAACGTTGCAAGCCTGTGAATTTGACGGTAGCAGATGACTTGGGAAAGCTTGGTGAGCCAGGGATGTTCCCGGTTTTTAGCGGTCAGTAGCAGCAAGGGGAGTCAATAGTTTTGTCTTCAAAACTATTGACTTTTTGACCTCAAATTGCTGGTGGCTAATAGGTAATAGGTAATGGGTAATATCAATTCCGGTTGTATCGGAATGATTAAACCACAGAGAACACAGAGGACACAGAGAAAGAGAAGAGAGAAATCATAATTCCGATGTCAACGGATTTGATATAACGGGGAATGAGGACCCAGAGAAAGAGAAGAGAGAAATCATAATTCCGATGTCAATGAATTTGATATTACTTCTTCCTTCTTCCTTCTTCCTTCTTCCTTCTTCCTTCTTCCTGAAGCGGTTCCTGAGCGAAGTCGAAGGGCCTTCTTCCTTCTTCCTTCTACTTAACTGTCTGGGGGAAGTTTTTTATCACAGAAATTGGGTCTAAAACCCCGTCCTTATAGGACGGCTTTGTTAGCAGAAGTAAAAACATTGAATCTTTTCCATAAAGATATGTGACAACATCAGATAGAACGTTGTCCTACAATATACTAACAGTAGCTCAAAAAGGAGGAGTTAAACTTGTTAACAAACTATGTATACAAGTTGCGCCCAAATCAAACACAGACTTTAAAAATGTCCAATTGGGTCGATATGTTACGAAGCCATTTCAACTGGTGTCTCAGTGACAGAATCACTCAATATAGTCAACAGTTCATTCAAGGTAACTATTGCGACATTAGGACAAAAAGTGAAGCCTGCCCCTTGACCAGTTGTGTCAGTAAAAACGGTGCAACCGGAGAGCCTTGGAAAACAAGCAAAACAGATAAAGAGGGGAAAGTCAAAAACCCTCGACGCAACCCAGGTGACATTCAAATCACCGCTTTGCCCGAACTGAAAGCAGCTAGACCCTGGTTTGCAGGGATAGATTCAACAGTTCTACAGCAGAACGTCAAACGGTTAGACACTGCCTACAAAAATTTCTTTGAGGGGCGTGGTTTTCCTAAATTTAAAAACCGCAGTAACTTTACTTCTTTCACTTTTGTGATGGGTGTAAAAATACAGGGTAATAAAATTTACTTGCCAAAGTTGGGTTGGATGCGTTTTCATAAATCGCGCCCAATTTCTGGTAGTTTTACCATTAAAGCTTGTGCGGTGAGGAGGCGACAAAATGGCTGGTATGTATCTATCCGTATCGAGGATAAGTCTATCCCTGATTACACGACAAAACCTCTTAAGGGTGTCGTTAAAGTCATTGGCTGCGATATGGGAATTACGAAATTAGTCCATCTCTCAGATGGATCTCAAATTGAAAATCCCAAGTTCTCAACCACCAAAAAAACTAAACGCACTTTAAAAATCAGGCAGAGGCGGGTTACTAGAAAAGCAAAAGGGAGCAATAACCGCAAGAAAGCGGCTAAAAAACTAGGGCTTTTTCATCAGAAAATTAGCGATAAACGCCAAGCTTACCAATGGAAAGTTGCTAATAAAATAGTTTCCCGTCGCGTTGACGCGATTGCCCTGGAAGACTTGAATATTTCCGGCATGATGCGTCGGTGTAGAGTAAAGATTGACGAAAAAACAGGTAGATTCCTGAAAAATGGGCAATCAAGAAAGAAGGGGCTAAACCGTTCTATTTCTGATGCCAGTTGGGGCGAATTAATTTTGAAGATCGAGTATCTGGCTGCAAAGCAAGGAAAGGTCGCAATTAAAATTAATCCCAAACACTCCAGCAAAGAATGCCGAAACTGCGGTCATATCGATAAGTCTAATCGAGACGGCGAAAAGTTCATCTGCACTGAATGCGGATACCACGAACACGCCGATATCGGTGCAGCAAAAACTATTCGCGATCGAGCTTTGAATTTGGTACGCGGGGACTCCGCGAAACCTGGCGTTAGCGCCTAAACGCCCAAAAGATATCCTCACGCTCGATTGAGCAAACGTGAGGAGTTTGGGAACCCTGGAAACAGGGATATTAAGTTGGAAACATCTTAAGAATCCTCGCGCCTTCAGGCCGAGTGAGTGTCAACCAGCGATCGATATCTGCAAGTACCCGATCGGGAATTTCCCAGGGGAATAAGTGGGCTGTATTTGGATAGCACTCCCACTGACATTCCTGGAGGTGTTGGGCTGTTTCTAAACTGGATGCGGAGGTGATGTGCCGATCGCCCTCTCCAGCCATGACTAAGGAAGGGCATTGAATATCGCCGAGGTTGAGTAGTCGGTTATATCCAGCCCTCAGAGCCGTATTTAAGGCTTTGGTAGCCGTGGGGGAAGTCTGGAGATAGGCGGGAGTACCAGATCGGGCTAAATAGCGATAGGGAGTGCTTGTATGCTGTTGTATTAAGTAGCGAAAGAGCGATCGCCTAGCTAAAGTATCAATATTCCATTGCCAGCCCGGTATCACCCAATTGATGATTCCCGCTAAACCCGTATAAAAGTTATCTTGCCAAGATATGGGAGGGTGACTGCCTCTGGGTTTGGCCGCGGATGCAAGTATAATCAAACCCGTGACTCGGTGCGGATATTTCATCGCTAATTCCAGGGCTAAAATCCCCCCTAAAGACCATCCGAGTACCAAACAGCGATCGATCCCTAATCGGTCTAAAAGCGCTTCTAAATCGAGGAGATGATCGGTCATGTCAAAGGGAGTAAAAGTGCGACTGTTGCCGTATCCCCGCAAGTCTGGGGCGATGGTTTGGAATCGCTCAGATAAGTGTTCTGTAAACACTGACATACAAGAGCCAGAGCCAGGATGACCGTGCAAACATAAGATCGGAAATCCTGTTCCTTTGACAGAAACACTAAGTTTTTGAGGTGTCATATCAAATCCGGTAGCATCGGAATTATTCAGAACTCTATTCTCTCCCTCTGTGTCAAGAGTGTTCTCTGCGGTTAAATCATTCCGATGTAACCGGAAACAATATCATTCTATATGTCTCTGAGAAGCCCATCCGAATTTTTACTTGCTAGCTTGCTGCTGAGTTTTCTGAGTTTTCTGAGTTTTTGGTTGCGAAACTTGCTGCTCTTTCGGTTGAGAAACCTCAGCTTTTACTAATTCAGGAAATGGTGGCTGGAGATTGTGAACTTCGATGTCCATTCCCACTGGCAGAGGTGGCAGTTGGGGCAGATCGTTTTCCAAATCTTTGAACCCTTTGAGGTTTTTTGCTGGCAAAATTTCCGGCATTTGTGGTGGTAATTTAGCTGTTTCCAAAGTGCCGATCATTTTAGCTAGGGCGAATTCTAGTTGAGAACCAGGGTCGATCGCCACCCAACCCCGATCCGTCATTTGCCGGATCTCGAAGTGGAGGTGAGGGCCCGTGGACATTCCTGTACTACCAACGCGGCCGATGGTTTCTCCCTGTTTCACCCACTCTCCGGGCTTCACAAACAGTTCAGAAAGGTGTCCGTAGAGAGTTTCCTGAGACTGTTTACTGTGATTGAGCACCACCGTCAAACCATAACCGCCTAGCCAATCGGCGATCGCCACTTGACCAGCATAAGCAGCCAGAACGGGCGTTCCCAGCTCCGCTCCCAAGTCAGTCCCGGTGTGAAACCTGCCATAGCCCATAACTGGATGAGTCCGCCACCCAAATGGCGAAGTAATTGCCGAAGCAATAGATAGTGGAAACAGCAGACTGGTGTTGCCATTTCCGGCCTTACCAGCGGGACGTTGCGTGAGATTGTAATAAGCAAAGCCTGTATTGCTACCGCTGCTGACACTAATCGGGCCGACTTCAATCGGGCCTAGTCCCATACTCGATCCAGGAGCTGAGTTGCCTCCCCCGCTATTTCCCGAATATGCAGCGTTAGCATAATATCCAGCCTCCTCCGATGAGTAGCCTGGATTAGCTGAGTAACCTGGATTAGCCGAGTAAGTCGCCTCTCCGTTCACTGATTTTGGCTGTCTGGTTCCCGCACCCCACAACTGACCGCCGATTTTTTCGACGGCTTGACCGATGGTGTCGCTAACATTGCCACCACCATTGCCGGCAACACTTGCTGGAACCCGCGCCGGAACAGGCCCTGGAATATTTCTGGGAACATTCTCAGAGGGAGGAGTAGCAATATAGGAGTCAGGAGCGATCGGAGTTTGAGGGTTGTAGTTGCCTCCCCCAGCATCGGCCGTGACTGGCTCGGAAATCGCAGCAGGGGCGCACGCACTCCCACCACCGGGACATTCGGTCGATCGATCTGAAAATTCTATGTTTGTCGGCGCTTCGTAGCTGTTGGTCGCCCCAACGCTATAGTCTGTCTGGTCGTTGTAAGCGTTGGCCGGGTTCACGGGCGCTTCAAAAGGAGGTTCCGGCGACTGGGCTGTTGGTTCCGGCAGGGGTATCAGTGCGGGTTCGGGCAGATAATATTCTGAGGTCCCAGGTGCCGCCACTGCTGGCGGTTCCGTCGCGTATTCCGGTTGGGGATCTGGTTCCTGGTAGCGAGGCTCCCGCGCTACCTCTGGGGTTGGCTCGCTTTCTGCCATGGGAGCCGGTTGTACCGGGAGAGGGGCTTCAAATAATGGTTGCAGGTCTGCGGCACCTGGGGCTGTCTGTTCTATTGTTGGAGTTTCCGTTTGTGCCCACACTATGCCTTTGCTGAGTAGTCCCAGACTGGCAAGGCAACCTAGTCCCACCAGCAGGGAGCGATCGGACAAAAGACGCTGAAGATTCCGTGCGCCTGTAGGTTTTTTATTTGGCTCTTTGGTGTTCACAGTGGCTGTCCAATGCTTGTCTGAAACTGGTTTCACGATTTTTTTTCCCAACTCAACTAGGGCCTTGGTGGAGATCGAAGTCAGGCTCGAATTTATGCTAATCCTTGTCTGGAGTGGAGCCTAAACTATTGTACCTGGTTAACGCGATTATTCCGTTCAACCTAGCTAGTTGATTCCAGTTTGTCCGTTCACTTGGCAAAATTGTTAATTATTTAGTATTATTGACTCCCTTGGGGCAGCATGGCATTAATGAGTTTACCTGAAGATCGCTTGACAAATTTTCGCGACTATGAATGCGTTGGGGAACCAGAGGGTGTTACTTGGCAGTGGCAAAGTTGGGAGGGATTGCCCTATCTGACTTGTAGCTTGCTGGAACCCTGGAAACACGGCTTTTTTACGGCTCCGTTTTCGCCCCGCACTCCGATCGACTTGGTGCAAGTTTTGTCGCCCGGAGCTCCTGTTTACCGGGTCAAGCAGGTACATGGCAATAGCGTACTCCAGACTGGTCAGGTGGCTCCGGTTTCTGTTAGTGGTCCGGGAGCGGAAACTGAGACCCCAATTTATGCTGAGGCTGATGGCTTGGTGGCCGAGCGAGAGTTTGAGGCGATTTGGGTTTGTACGGCAGATTGTGTCCCTGTGTTGATTGCTGACAATCGCACCGGACTCACTGCCGCAGTTCACGCAGGTTGGCGCGGGACTGCTGCTAAGATATTACCAGAGGCGATCGCTCAACTTGTGGCCGTTGGCAGTCAACTGGAAAATCTGAGGATTGCTATGGGGCCGGCGATCGCTGGACAGGTTTACCAGGTATCTGTGGAAGTGGCAGCGGAACTGGGAGCTACCATTACTCCCAAGGGTGCAGTTAGTGTGACAGCCGACCGCATTCTAGAGTTTTTGCACCAACTGCCTCAAACTCCTGTGTTAGCCGATCCTGAACCGGGAAAAGTACGTTTGGATGTTCGCCGCTGCAATGCTTTGCAATTGCAACAGTTGGGAATTCATCCTTCTCAAGTGGCGATCGCTCCTCACTGTACTTATTCTGACTCCGATCGCTTTTTTTCCTACCGCCGGGAGCCACTTAAAAAAGTCCAGTGGTCGGGAATTGTCAGTGGCGGCGCGACAACTACCTGTTGAAGGTAGAAGGTAGAATGTAGTTTTAAGTTTTAAATTTTGACTTTTAAATTTTGAATTTTAACTCTTTAACTTAAAACTCAAAACTTAAAATTTACAGACTTTCCTTCTACTTTCAAAACAGGATTTTCAGGGGTTAACCTACCTACTTAGTGGGTGATTCCCTAAAATCAATAAAAACTAGCAACTAAACTTTTTGGGAAAGCGGTCCTCGCCCCCGCCCCGCTTTCCTCTCTTGTTAAGATTGCGCTATAACGAGAGTCTCCAGCGGGTTATTAAAATGAGCGATCCAACTCCCTATCAACTGCTTGAGGTCGATGAAGATGCTTCTTTTGATGAAGTCCAAGAAGCCCGCACTCGTCTGGCTGAACATTACAGTGGCGATTTGAAACGTTTGGAATCGATCGAAGCTGCTTACGACGCGATCCTGATGGATCGTTTGCGACAACGACAGGAGGGTAAAATTAAAGTCCCCGAACGCATCCGTTTTCCTGAACGGTTGACTCCTCCACCCGCCAGCTTTACTCCCTCTCCTCCGTCTGGTAGTCCTGCTTGGCTGCAACGGCTAATCGATACTCCTAGTCGATCGGACATTTTGTGGCCTGCGGGAATCTATGTCGGATTGAGCGGGCTCAGTATCTATCCGGCTGCTAATAATTCTTTACTACAGTTGACTCTAGCTCTGGGAGTCGGCTCTTGTCTCTATTTTCTCAATCGCAAGGAACAAAAATTTGGTCGGGCTGTACTGCTAACAGTTATGGGCTTGGTTTTAGGCTTGTTGCTGGGAGGTATTTTAAGCTCTCTGGTGAGTCCAGCATTCATCGCAACAGAGAAATTTATTGCTTTGTTTACGTTTTTAACTCTGTGGCTGGTCAGCAGTTTTTTACGATAGTTTAGTCTCTAGACTTCTCCCAAAAAGCCTGTAAAAAATAGGTCAGAAAGCCTGTTCTACAATAATTATGGGAGATGTCTAATACAGTCAACAGTTGAGTGTTGACTGTTGACTGATTTATCGGGCTGATCGAGCGAAAATGATCTCAACGGCTTCGCCCAAATTGTTAGCAATTAAGTCTGGTTGCTGACTTTCTAGTTGCGAGCGATCGCGAATCCCGCACAAAACACCAATTACCTTGACACCGTGGGTTTTAGCTGCTACAATATCTGCCTCTGTATCCCCAACCATCCAAGTATCAGAAGCTGGCGGCAATTCGGCGAGAGCTTTTGCCATCAGCAAGGGCTTATCTTTAACATCACCAGTTTTAACATAATCATTGGGGAGACAATAACGGCGGTCTTCTGGGAAAAAGTGGCCTAAATTGCAGCGGTTGAAAGCTTCGTCAAGTTCCCTGACGCGACGCATAGTCATCACTACTAAATCAACTCCTGCCCCTTGTAGCTTTTCTAAGGTTTCCACCGCTCCTGGGGATGGGCGATCGTACATCAAGTAGGGGAAAGTATGAACAGTGTGACGACGTTTTTGGGCAAATTCAGTGGCTTGGATAGCATCCAATCCTGAGAGAATGCCGATTTCGGTTTCAGGAATCCGCGCCCGCTTCATTTCCCAAAACTCTGCTTGGGAGAGTTCGCGCACCTGTTGGTCGGAAGCTTGAGTCTCCGCAAGACATTGCTGATAAACTCGATAATAGCGATCGGAGACATCCATTATTGGCCCATCAAAGTCTGTAATCAGTCTCAGCATTTAGCAGAATATATTTAAGATTTGATACAAATTATTTAATATTGTATCATTAAGAGATGTCAGCTCCTCCACAAAACTTGACAGAAATACCCTAGGGAGTTACTGTTTATTAAGTAATGTCAATTGCATAAAACATTACGCTCAAACTCTAGTGACACTCAACTGTAGCGGTTGCAATCAATATCAGGAAATCTACAATTAAGATGTGTTGCACAAATAAAGTAAACCGCTATATTTTATACATAAATCTACCCCTTAACCTAGGGTGAGTTGAGGTTGAGTTCACAGGATTGTTAAAAACATTCCATCCAACTCATATTCGGCTAGCTTTGCCACAGGGAAAAACTGTTCAGAGGGATCAAATTTAGTGTTTGGTTAAATTTACCAGCCGTAAAATAGTGCCATACCTCCAAAGAGTTTCCACACCCATATCAATAGCTTACAACTTACGCATCGAGAGCGTATTTATGCCATTGCGAAGCAAAGGAGAGCTTTTACAAACATTGATTTATCCTAAAAATGGCATAAATAAAATAGCCGATTGACCAGAGACGAATTCTACTACCCACATTAGAAATAGATACTCAAACATAACGAAATGCTACCCAAATTAAGCGTACAAGTCACCCCAAAAAGTGTTAACAATCTGCTTAACAAGTTGTTGTCCTTGCGTCGAATTGAATACCTCGCAGTCGATCGAGAACTGAAAATTCAAGAAGCATCTTTGAACGTCCAAGAATTTGCTGACATTCCCGATGGGATCGAAAAAGGAAAAGATGTGCGTGATAGTTTTCCCGAACTAATCGGCATCGAAGAAATCCTCGATGATATTCTCGAAGAAAAACAGCCCAATTTTCAACTAAAATCAGTAACCCGAATTTTAAATGATGGCTCTTGTTTGTATCTAGATTTATATGTTTTTGGTTATAAAGAACAGTTAAAACCTGAGAGACTCATTATTTTCTGTGAAGACGTAACAGATAGTACCAGTATGCAGCAAACCATGGTGCAATCAGTAAATGAAAGCAGTATCAAAGTCACTAATTTAGCTACCTCCCGCGATTATATTGAGCAGATCCTGAATTCAATCAATGATATTTTGTTAGTGACGACGGCATCGGGAAAAATCAAAAAAATCAATAAATCCACAGAATTATTATTTGGATACACCGAAGCAGAATTAATTGGTAAACCAATTTCAATGATTACCGCAAATGAGGAATTATTGCGTCAAGTCAGTCAGTTACCTGCGGAACTTAAAAACGAATCATGGCATCAGGTGAAAGTAATATGCCACACTAAAGCAGCTTTAAGCTTGACAGTGGCTTTTTCCTGCTCTACCATCAAGACCACGGTAGAAAGCAAGCATTCAGCAAGTGAAACCATACAAGATTTTGTCTATATTGGCAGAGATATCACCGAACAACAACGAACAAAAAAGCGTCAATCAGCACATTATGCAGTAGCTAGAATCATGTCAGAATCGGGTTCTTTAGAGAGCGCAACTCCGAAAATTTTGCAAGCTATTTGTGAAAGTTTAGGATGGGATCTCGGTGAATTGTGGACACCTGTGGATGAAAAAGAAACTAAATTAGATGGGGAAAATCAACAGCAAAAAGTCAGATTTTTGTTTGCAACACCAGACACTCCTGTGGAAAAAGTGCCGTTTCTACTGCGAGTTGGAGTATGGTGGCGGGGTACAGATGTCGGCGAGTTTGTGGAAAATTGTCAGCAGATAACTCTCCCTCCTGGTGTGGGCTTACCCGGAGTGGTTTGGAACACTGGTTATCCGCAGTGGATTACTGATATTCTCAAAGATGGCAATTTTATAAGATCGAACTTAGCATCAAAAGCCAAACTGACTTCGGCTTTTGGTTTCCCAATTCGTGCTAGTGGTCAAATTGTAGGAGTCATGACTTTTTTCTGTCAAAAAAAACAGCCATCCGATGAAGACTTACTTCAGATGATGGCCGCCGTTGGTTCGCAATTGGGACAGTTTGTCAAGCGCAAGTATGCCGAAAAAGAACTGCAAGAAGCCGAAGCTTCCATCAGACTTTTATACGAACAGGAAAAACGCCAAAGTAAAAAATTGGTTCAGCAAAATTTAGCCCTAGAAAAGACTAAATTAGAGTTAGAATCTGCTAACCGTGCCCTACAGCGACTCGCCTCTGTAGATGGTTTGACTCAGATTGCTAATCGTCGCTGTTTTGACAAAACCTTGCAGTCGGAATGGTTGCGGATGGCGAGAAATCAAGAGCCCCTAGCTTTGATTTTGTTGGATATCGATTTTTTTAAACTTTATAACGACCATTACGGGCATCAAGGCGGAGATGAATGTTTAAAAAAAGTGGCGGAAATTTTAGAGCGTAATGCTCATCGGGGAGGCGATTTATCTGCTAGGTACGGGGGCGAAGAATTTGCAGTAATTTTGTCCCAGACTGATGCTAAAGGAGCAATGCGGGTAGCCGAATCAATTCGCAACGATTTGAAAATTGAGGCAATTCCTCACCAACTGTCAAAGGTAAGTCAGTTTGTAACTGCCAGTATGGGGATAGCTAGTGTAGTTCCTAGTGCGGAACTATCTGTGGAGTGGCTAATTGGGGAAGCAGATCGATCGCTCTACCAAGCTAAACTAGAAGGACGCGATCGGGTAATTTATCTAAATCCTGCAATTTTGGATAATTAGTCAGGTTGCGGAGGTAGTAAAAAAGCGCTTCTACAAGCGCACAATTAATGCTGCTGGGGTGATTTATAACCATTGCATTGCCCTACACAAACGGTACTACCGGATGTGGGGTAAACACTTAAACTGTGCAAAACTTCAGTTGGACCGACATAACTATGCTGCTGGAAAATTGATAAGCCCTAGGAGGGCCGGCACGGGGGCACGGCCCCTACCAAGAATGAAACTACCCTGCCTCTTGGGGGTGAATTCTTCCTAAATTTCCCCCCTTGGGGGTGAATTCTTCCTAAATTTCCCCCCTTGGGGGTGAATTCTTCCTAAATTTCCCCCCTTGGGGGTGAATTCTTCCTAAATTTCCCCCCTTGGGGGTGAATTCTTCCTAAATTTCCCCCCTTGGGGGTGAATTCTTCCTAAATTTCCCCCCTTGGGGGTGAATTCTTCCTAAATTTCCCCCCTTGGGGGTGAATTCTTCCTAAATTTCCCCCCTT
>NZ_JBGJZU010000093.1:0-25113 GCF_041354475.1 Microcoleus sp. | reverse complement strand
CACCGGAACCAACGCCGGAACCAACCCCACAACCGACACCATCTCCAACACCGGAACCAACGCCGGAACCAACCCCACAACCAACCCCACAACCAACACCACAACCAACACCACAACCAACACCACAACCAACACCACAACCAACACCATCTTCAACACCACAACCAACACCACAACCAACACCATCTTCAACACCATCTCCAACACCACAACCAACACCACAACCAACACCATCTTCAACACCACCACCAACACCGGAACCCGCGCCATCTCCAATATCAGAACAAACGACATTACCGGATATTTCAATAACCAATGCGATCGCCCAATCTGGCAACTTGAATATCATTAATAGAATTGAATCTCTTGTTAACTACAGATCCGATTGGGTAAGCGAAGTTGTCCAAACGGCATCGCCTTTAAGTAGAGTTAGCCTTAGCGAGATATCACGACTGATCGATAAACGCGATATCCCTCAAGCAAGTTTCTTTATCGATATCTTCTATAGCGAACAAGTGGGGTCATACCTCAACCAGGAAATCAGGCGGGATTTGCAATCTTTTACCGCCATACAGGCAAGAACTAGACTCATCGCCAGCCAAACTGGTAAAAAACCAGCCATTATCTACGCCTTATCCCGCCCTGAACAATTAGACCTGATCATAGTCCCCCCTAGCGGCATCCCTATTCACAAAGCCATCCCCGCCGCCCGGCGCGAAGCTTTGATGCAAGTCGTCGCCAATTTCAGGTCTGAACTCCTTAGTCCCAGAAACCTCAATACTGATAGCTATTTGCCAGCATCCCAACAACTTTACCAGTGGATGATTGCGCCCTTGGAAGCTGATTTGAAAGCTGAGGGCATCGATACGCTAGTTTTTAGTATGGATGCAGGGTTGCGATTGCTCCCCTTAGCCGCCCTCCATGACGGTTCCCAATTTCTAGTAGAAAAGTACAGCATCGGACTCATTCCCAGCGTCAACTTAACCGATACTAGCTATGCAAGTGTTAAAAATGCTGAAGTTTTAGCAATGGGAGCATCACAATTTACTAATAACCCACCCTTGCTAGCAGTGCCCGTAGAACTTAACGCTATTGCCTCCGAATGGAAAGGCAAATCCTTCCTCAACCAAACCTTTACTCTCAATAATCTGAGGTCACAGCGCAAAGACAGACCCTATCGGATTATTCACCTCGCCACTCACGGATACTTTAAGCCAGGATCACCAAGCAATTCTTACATTCAGTTATCAGATAGCAGGTTAACACTGGATCGCGTGCGCGAACTAGGGTGGAATGATCCGCCTAAAGTTGAGCTATTGGTGTTGAGCGCTTGCAAAACTGCTGTCGGTGATGATGGCACCGAATTAGGTTTTGCGGGGTTAGCTGTGCAAGCAGGGGTGAAGTCAGTTTTAGCGAGTCTTTGGAACGTCAGCGATGAAGGTACTTTAGCATTAATGGCTGAATTTTACGATCGGTTAAAAGTCGCGCCGATTAAAGCTGAAGCCTTACGGCAAGCTCAAATCGCCATGCTCAAAGGTCAAGTTCGCATTCAAAATGGCCGTTTAATTTTGTCAAACTCAAATAAGGAGTTAGAATTGCCACCAGAATTAGCTAAACTGACTAATGAAAACCTCTCCCATCCTTATTATTGGTCTGCTTTCACGATGATTGGGAGTCCTTGGTAAGGCGTAAATATCCTGCAACAAAATCTGATTAGGGAGAGCGGGTTATAATATAGAAAACTTGACAACAAAAATGTTTGCCATGAAAGATTTAATCCAACAAGAGTTAGAAAGGCTCGACCAAAAACAACTCCAACAAGTATTTGAATTTATTGCCTTCCTGAAATTCCGTGCGAGATTAGTTACTATTCCAGCAATCGATGAAACTAACTTAGCTGCACTCTACAGCGAATTTGCCGAAGAAGACCGACAACTTGCGGAACTTGGAATGAGCGAATATGCAGAACTCCTCAAACATGAGGATTTAGTATGACAATCAGACGAGGTGAAATCTGGATTGCAAACTTCGATCCTACACAAGGTTCCGAACAGGCTGGTGTACGTCCCACAATTATTTTTCAGAACGATACTATTTCAAGATATACTACTACTGCGATCAGTATTCCTCTCACAACTAATCTGCGCCGTGCCTCTCTTCCTTCGTCTGTTTTCATTCCCGGCGGTGAGGGAGGATTAGCTCAAGATTCTGTTGCATTGTGTCATCAAATGCGAGTTTTGGATAAAACAAGATTGCGAAATAAAGTTGGTGAAGTTAATCCAGAGATATTGGTACAATTAGAAAATATCGTATTGTTTACGTTGGGTTACTTACCTTAAAAAAGAGCGATCGCGCCTATTTTTTGATCGCAGTAATTTGCTTGATCTGATCTAAGATGCTAGTAAGTGCATAAGTCCGATTTGAGTGAGACATCTAAAATTTTAACAGTAGAGAGGGCGCATAATGACAGAGCAAAAACTTGTTTCAACTCTAGTTTTTATTGACTCAAATGTAGAAGATTACCAGAGTTTAATTAGCGGCGTTTCCCCAAATGCTGAAGTAATTATCCTAGATGAAACGCGGGATGGCATTGAGCAAATTACCGAAAGGTTAGCAATTGAACAAAATATAGAAGCAATCCATATTATCTCTCACGGCAGTCCAGGTGCGGTACATCTCGGTGCAAATACACTCAATAGCAGCAATATAGAAAGTTTCGGCCCTCAACTCAAACAGTGGCGAAAAGCACTAATTATCGGTGCCGATATTCTCATTTATGGGTGTAATGTCGCCGATGTATCGGTGAAAATTGACAGCCCCGACATCCCCCACATTCCCCAAATCCGCCAGGGGTTAAAACCCCTGTCTCATAGCTTAAGTCGGTTGAAACCGACTGAAGACAATCAAGACAATTCATTTATTCAGTCCTCGATCGAGGACTTTCGCTATCAGACGGGGGTTTTAACCTCCGGCGGGACTGGTGTTAAACCGACTGGTATTAAGCCCACAAAACCTAACCAATTTCTCCAACGCCTGAGTGAATTAACTGGTGCTGACATCGCCGCCTCTGCCAACCTTATCGGCAATGCCGCACTGGGTGGAGACTGGGAACTGGAAGTACAAACAGGCTGCATCGAAACACCCATACCATTTAACGCCAACACCCTCAAAACCTACAGTGGCGTACTAGGCCTCGCCCCCCAAGTTCCCTTCGCAACTGGCACTAAGCCGATATCCGTCAGTATCGGCGACTTCAACGGTGACGGGAAACCAGACTTAGCAACGGCGAATTACGACAGCAACACCGCCTCCATCCTGCTCAACACCACCACCACCGGAGCCACCACCCCCACTTTCGCCACTAAAGTTGACTTCGCAACTGGCAATTTCCCCTACTCCGTCAGCATCGGCGACATCAACGGCGACGGCAAACCTGACTTAGCTTTAGCGAACCGGTTGAGCAACGTCGCCTCCATCCTACTCAACACTACCCCCATAGGAGCCACCACCCCCAGTTTCGCCACCCCTGTTTTCTTCACAACTGGCGCTGGACCCAACTCCGTCAGCATGGGCGATATCAACGGCGACGGCAAACCTGACTTAGCTGTGACGAACTATGACAGCAACACCCTGGTCTCCATCCTGCTCAACACCACCGCCACCAACGCCACCACCCCCAGTTTCGCCACCAAAGTTGACTTCACAACTGGCGTTGGACCCAACTCCGTCAGCATGGGCGACATCAACGGCGACGGCAAACCTGACTTAGCTGTGGCGAACGGGGGCTTCGGCAGCGACACCGCCTCCATCCTGCTCAACACCACCCCCACTCTCGCCGCCACCCCCACTTTCACCCCCCAAGTCACCTTCGCAACTGGCACTACCCCCTTCTCAGTCAGCATGGGCGACATCAACGGCGACGGCAAACCTGACTTAGCAACGGCGAACAGGGACAGCACCAACGCCTCCATCCTGCTCAACACCACCGCCACCAACGCCACCACCCCCACTTTCGCCACCAAAGTTGACTTCCCTACTGGCTTTCAGCCGATATCCGTCAGCATCGGCGACATCAACGGTGATGGAAAACCTGACTTAGCTGTGGCGAACAGCGAAACGTCGAACCTATTTGCCTTCAACAATACCGTCTCCATCCTGCTCAATACCACCATCAAAGTTACTGCTGTCACCGCCACCACTGCTGACGGCAGCTACGGCATTGGTGCCACCATCGCCATCACCATCACTTTCGATCAAGCCGTCACCGTCACCGGCACACCCCAACTCCAACTAGAAACCGGCACAACTGACCGATTTGCCAACTACGCCTCTGGTAGTGGCACTACAGCCCTCACCTTTAACTATGTAGTGCAAGCAGGCGACACCTCTGCCGACTTAGAATACCTCGCCACCAACGCCCTCACCCTCAATGGCGGCACAATTCAAGATAATTTGGCTGTGAATGCCGATTTAACCCTTCCCACTTTAGCCACAGCCAACTCCCTCGGCGGTAGTAAAGCCATAGTTATTGATGGCGTTGCACCCACAGTTGTCTTAACATCCCCATCATTAACAACAGTAAATAGTTTATTTAGCGTCACAGCAACATTCAGTGAAAATGTCACCGGGTTTGATAATACTGATATCACCATTGCCAATGCGAATGTCAGTAACTTTGTCACAGTTGATGCCAAAACCTACACCTTTAATGTCACTCCCACTGCTGATGGCACTGTCACAGTTAATGTACTTGCGGCTAAAGCGAATGATACAGCGAGTAATAGCAATACCGCTGCAACTCAACTGACTCGTACTGCTGATATTACACCGCCAACCGTTGCCTTAACATCCGCATCAGCAACAACAGTAAATGGTTTATTTAGCGTCACAGCAACATTCAGTGAAAATGTCACCGGGTTTGATAATACTGATATTACCGTCGCCAATGCGAATGTCAGTAACTTTGTCACAGTTGATGCCAAAACCTACACCTTTGATGTCACTCCCACTGCTGATGGCACTGTCACAGTTAATGTACTTGCGGCTAAAGCGAATGATACAGCGAGTAATAACAATACCGCTGCAACTCAACTGGTTCGTACTGCTGATTTTACACCGCCAACTGTTGCCTTAACATCCGTATCACCGACAACAATAAATGCACCATTTTTAGTCACAGCCACTTTCAGTGAAAATGTGACAGGATTTAGTTCAAGTGACGTTAATGTTACTAACGGTACGGTTAGCGGTTTTACAGGTAGCGGGACGACTTATAATTTTACAGTCACACCGAATGCTGATGGCACTGTCACAGTTGATGTACTTGCGGCTAAAGCGAATGATACAGCGAGTAATAACAATACCGCCGCCACTCAACTGACTCGCACTGCTGATATTACACCACCAACAGTTGCCTTAACATCCGCCTCACCGACAACAATAAATGCACCATTTTTAGTAACAGCAACCTTCAGCGAAAATGTGACAGGATTTAGTTCGAGTGGCATTAATGTTACTAACGGTACGGTTAGCGGTTTTACAGGTAGCGGCACGACTTATAATTTTACAGTCACACCGAATGCTGATGGCGCTGTCACAGTTGATGTACCTGCGGCTAAAGCGAATGATACTGCGACTAATAACAATACCGCGGCCACTCAACTGACTCGCACTGCTGATATTACACCGCCAACCGTTGCCTTAACATCAACTTCAGCAACAACAATCAATGCACCATTTTTAGTCACAGCAACCTTCAGCGAAAATGTGACAGGATTTAGTGCCAGTGCCATTAATGTTACTAACGGTACAGTTAGCGGTTTTACAGGTAGCGGCACGACTTATAATTTTACAGTCACACCTACTGCTGATGGTAATGTCACAGTTGATGTACCTGCGGCAACAGCTACGGATACTGCAAGTAATAATAATACCGCAGCAACTCAACTAACTCGTACTGCTAATATCACCCCACCTACTGCTAGCTTGGCTGCCGTTTCTAACATTACTACAGCGGATGGTACAAGTCAGATATTGACAGTTACTTTCAGTGATAGTAGTGGAGTTGATGTTAGCAGTTTAGATAGTTCTGATATTGTTGTAAATTGGTTAGGTGGTGCTATTCCGGCTGCATTTGTCAGCGTTGATACTAACAGTAACGGTACGCCTCGCACGGCAACTTATTCGCTGACTCCGCCTGGGGGAAGTTGGGATGATACAGATAATGGTAGTTACGTTGTTAATTTGCAAGCATCGCAAGTAAAAGATACTTTTGGCAATCAAGTTTTAGGTAGCAATTTAGGCAGTTTTACTGTTAACATTGCCACGCCAACACCAACACCCACGCCGACTCCAACTCCCACGCCAACACCAACTCCCACTCCCACTCCCACACCAACTCCGACTCCCACGCCAACTCCGACTCCCCCGCCGACTCCGACTCCCCCGCTGACTCCGACTCCGACGCCAACTCCAACTCCAACTCCCACACCAACGCCGACGCCAACTCCAACTCCAACTCCAACTCCCACACCAACGCCAACGCCAACTCCAACTCCAACTCCAACTCCCACACCAACGCCAACGCCAACGCCAACTCCAACTCCAACTCCAACTCCCACACCAACGCCAACACCAACTCCAACGCCAACGCCAACTCCGACTCCGACTCCGACAACAATACCGATTCCCACGCCAACACCGACTCCCACGCCAACTCCAGGTACTCCCGCTGTCATTCTCATTCAACCACTTGGCAGTACCGATGTACTTGAAAGCTTAGGCAACGATATATACAAAGTGCGACTAAATACTCAGCCAACTGCTAATGTCACCGTCGCCATTACCCCTGGAACCCAAGTTACTGTCAGCCAATCAGCCCTTACTTTTACTCCCGTCAATTGGAATGTCGCCCAAACGATAACGGTGACTGCGGTTGACGATGCGGTTGTTGAGGGCGATCGTGTCAGCACAATTAGCCACGCCACCACCAGTTCCGACACATTGTATAATAATCTCGCCATTTCTCTCGCAGTCAATATCAGCGATAACGATAACTTAGGCGATGTCAAAACCTTGTCCCAAAAGTCAGTAATCGGTTTGACAGATAAGGACGATCGCATCACAGGATCGGCTTTAAACGACATTATCCACGCACGCCCCGGTAATGATTATCTTGATGGTAAAGCAGGGGATGACTTGCTTTACGGACAAAAAGGGGATGACGGTATCAGCGGTGGTGATGGCAATGACATTATTTTTGGTGGTCAAGGGATTGACTTTATTCAAGGTGATGGCGGTACTGACTTGATTTACGGAGGTAAGGAAAACGATCGCATTTACGGCGGCGATGGTGACGATATCTTGTTTGGCGACGGCGGTAATGACTACTTATTTGGAGAAATGGGTGCCGACACTCTCACAGGCGGATTCGGAAATGATGTGTTTGCGATCGCGATCGATACTGGTGGAACAAGCTTAGCCGCTGCCGATGTGATTACTGATTTTACCCTAAATCAAGACAAAATTGATTTAATTCGCCCCCTTGCTTTTAACCAGTTAAATATCTCTCAAGGGACGGGTCTAAATATTACCGATACTATAATTCAGCATCAGGTAACAGGGGAATATTTAGCTGTATTGAAAGGAGTCAGTGCCAGCACTATAATTCAATACGGTTTAGATAAGACCGATCCCCCCTAGCGCGTGTTTTCAAACCCGGAGATCCCCCCCAACCCCCCTTAAAAAGGGGGGAGAAAGAAGCTCAAAGTCAACCCCTACTCCCCTTCTCTCCCCCCTTGGGGGAGTAGGGGGTGGGCGGGGGGGGTGGGGGATTTAGGGGGATCTCCGGGGAATTAACAGTGTTAACCCAAGCGTATTGCAGTATAGTTCAGGTAGTGACTTTCGTGGTGTAGAGGTCGGCGATACCGATAAATTTTGCATCTCACCAAACGATATTATTTATGCTCTAGTTTAAAATTAGACTGTTATGTCTCAAAAAAATAAAACCCCTGTGGTTATTTTGTCACTATTGATGACGATCGCGATCGTAGGTACTGGCATCTGGTGGTTTACAAGGCGCACTGGCGCAAATATCCCGACTCCACCGCCACCAACTCGGACTCTTCCCAATGCGCCGACACCGAAACCGCGATCGTCATTCGATTTTAGATTTTAGATTTTAGATTTTAGATTTATTCCACGAATAAATTCGGGGGCTTGGGACTTTTTTAAATTTTGAATTTTGAATCTTCAATCCAAAATCCAAAATTTAAAATCTAAAATTTGGTCATCTCTCCGATAGATCGACTATTTTTCAAAGAAACCGCGTTTTTTTGCCTTACCTCAAAGCTGGCTTGACAACAAGAATGCCTTTACCAGGGCCTTCGTAAATTTCAACCCTAGATACTTGTCCACTACCGACATAAAATGTTATATCTGCTTTAGATCGAGATGGCATTGATTGCCAAATACCATCTGGTGAAAACACCAAATTAGTTGTGAACCCATCATCCCAGGTAATTGTAATTTGGTTTGGACTCTGCTTAATTGAACAGCCTATTGTTTGTGCTTGTGGTTGATTCTGTCCATAGAAACTGCATTGAGATTTATAATTCTCAGTAGATTTTTTTGTCTGGGCTTGAGCACTGATACCGAAAGTGGTGACAGATGCTAGGAGCACATTTGCTACCAAAACCGCTTTATAAAACAAAGATGAGTTGAGTTTCATAGGTTCGGAATTTTTTAGAAGAATAACTAACTTTATGTTATATCAATTCCGGTTGCACGAGCGAGATGATATAGAGGACACGGCAGTGCCGTGTCCCTACAATGTTATTTTGGGGTAGGGACACGGCACTGCCGTGTCCTAATTTCTAAACTTGCGAAACGGCGATCGCCCTAACGGGTCGATTTCTTTCAAAAATAGCCCGTGGTTTCAAAGCAATTCTCAACAACAACCAAAGCGATCGCCATTCTCCCGGTGTTTGCACCCCTTGCCACTGTCCAGGCCGACAATAGAGCATTTCAATCAAACAACGGTGTTGGTTAATATTTAGGCGATCGAAGGCAATTCGGACTGTCGGAAATTCTGCCGACTGAAAACTTGAATCCAACTGCAATAATTTATCCCTCACCAACTCAATCTTAGCCACAGGAATCAAACATTGCTCTTCCATAATTTCCAAAGTAGCCGATGCACAATCTATCAAATCTAGAGGAAAACTAATCTCTGTTTCCAACTCAAGCATTGACTGGAATGGCTGGCTTGAGTTGAATGTTGCACCTTGGGAAACATTTCCCCTAACAGCATATTTGGGCAAATTTTCGGCTGTAATCAAACTATTTTTGTTAGCTTTACCTTTGGGTCCAAAACTCGGCTGTTGAGTCAGAGCAACTTCCGCACCACTTTCCGAAATTACAGTAGTTATACCCCAAAAAGTTCTACCGCCAATATTCAATTGTACAACCCTGCGTAAATTGAACCATTCGTAAATATCTGGTTTAGGAATATCCACCAAAATTAGTAGCGCAATCCCCAACATCAGCAAGTTGTAAACGCTCCAAATCCAGCCAAAACTCATCCCTTTTAATGCATCGGCGCTTGCTGCTACTTCCTGTCCACTACCAATATTGTGAAATAAATAAATATTTAAATTTTGCCACAAACCCCAAGCGGTAACTACAAACAAGACGATCAGAGGCCATCCCAAATTCCAGTTAAAATGAAATCGATCGCTAGCAAGTCCTTTTGGTGTCACCTGAAATCCCTTCCCAAACGGATTGAGCATGGCACTCACCACCGTCATCGCTAAAGGGATACACTGGACAAAGGAGTAGACATCGGAAAGTAAAGCCGACCGCGATCGGTAATTTAGCCAAGAAAACACCGTAATTTGGACTAAATAATAAGGCAGAAAGAAATACACTAATTCCTGGGAATTTGCCCGCACGGGAAGGATGCCTAAAAACCAGTAAGCCAAAGGCATCAACAGTAATAAAACTCTACTTAAACTGGTGAACCAGTGCACCAATCCTTCCAAGTGAGACAGTCTTTGTCGCAATTTTAACCCCGGAATAGTTAAAGGATTGGAATCGATAAAAAATGCCTGGAGGGTGCCTCGCGCCCAGCGCAATCTTTGAGTTAGGTGAGCATCTATATTTTCCGCAGCTAAACCTGCACTTAATTTTTCATTTAAATAAACTAAACTATATCCACTTGCTGATAGCCGAATTCCCGTAAAATAATCTTCGCAAACGGAATTTGTGACAAAGCCTCCCACAGATTCTAAAGCGCTGCGTCTGAGCACAAAAGATGTGCCACAACAAATTACACTTTCTGCACCATCTTTGAGGAGTTGAATTTGTCGATAAAATACTTCTTCTTCGGAAGTAACAATGTTTTCTAATCCGAGGTTGCGGGCGATGGGGTCGTGATTGTAAAAGCTTTGAGGAGTTTGAACAAGGGCAATTTCTGGATTTTGAAAAAATCCTACAGTTCTGGTTAAAAAGTTGGTGGTTGGAATAAAATCGGCATCGAAAACAACTATGAGTTCTCCATTGGTTAAAGCTGTGGCATGATTTATGTTGCCAGCTTTTGCGTGGCGATTATCTGGTCTGCTTATATATTCGCATCCGAGTTCTTTTGCCAATAATTTGATTTCATGACGTTGAGTATCATCGAGTAAATATACTTTTTTATTGGTATATTCTAAGGCTTGACAACCGATGATTGTGCGCCTTAAAATAAAGGCTGGTTCGTTGTAGGTTGGGATTAAAATATCTACGGAAGGGGAAAAGTATCCTGACTCAACGGCAACTGCCATGCGATCGGCTTCTCTGCCACGATCTTTCAGTCTCAGCGTGAAGTAAAGTAGACTGCTGCTAGTGAAAACCATTAACATTTCTAGGAAAAACAGCCCCAAACTAAAGATACCATTGAGGGGACTGCTGAGATTGAGAGTAGCGAGCGATCGCCACAAAAAGTAGCGAATTGTTAAAGCCAAAACTATCGCAACTACCACAGCCTGTGACCATTTCTGGGGCTGAGGCGAAATTTTCAATACAGCGAAGACTGTTGAGACTAGGATGAGAGTCGGGAGTAATAAATACATCTGGCTGACAGCAGGCACTTCGAGCCACACAGGCGGGTTTTGTTGCCAAATATTGATTTGGGCAAAAATACCGCTGACAGTGCCTTCATGGGAAAACCACGCCCCGACGATCGCACTTACGAAAGCCACTACCCCTAATAGGACTAAGGTGGCGATCGGCACGGGGCGTTTAAAGTCTCGAAGGTGAAATCTGGAATTTGTCATAAATGTGAAATGCCCGATCGAGTCTACAAAAGCTTTCAAACACAATGTAAACACATTTTAACATTTTCACAATTTTCTTCAACGCACTCCCTTCTCCTCCTCTGCGTCAAGAGCGTCCTCTGCGCTTAAATAAATCAGGTCTAACCGTAAACTACATAACATTCAATCAGAAACTTCCAATTGCGATATAGCATAGCGCGCCACAGTCAAACTATATTTAGCCCGTTCTATTTCCGACAATTCTGCCCAAGGTTTGCTAAAAACCATCCCTAATTCTCCCCCTTCCCCTTCAACATCTCGCATCGCATAGGCCAAAGGACGGGATAAAACTTGCAAATCTTCCTCATCCCACAGAGGTAAAACATCTAACACGCACTCTACCATTTGGTCGGCTAAATATTGATATTTGACCGTGGCATTTTGGACACTTTGTGCGATGCTGGCGAGTAAATCTTGAGGAAAACTCACAAATTTATCCCGCAAAGACTTTTGCAAAGTTGTGGTTAGCCAGACTTGTTCTAATTGCGAGAATAATAATTGTGACTTCTGGGCAATATCCGTGTCGCTGAAGGAATCGGATATTGCAAATTCTTGCTCTAAAGCCATCAAATAAGATTCTGATTCAACCTGTGCAGGATTCCAGGGATAAGCAACATCGGTCTGAACAATTGTTGCCAGAAGTTCCATCTCAACCTGAGTTTCACAGTCGCGAAAATATTGAGAATCAGAAGGTTGGGGAGCCATAATTTAATACCTAAATGGGAAAAAAATACAGAACGGGATGAATGGGAAGTATGAGTTGCGAGTTGTGAATATTTTTTTTAACTCTAGACTTGAGACTCAATGTCTAAAACTTTGCCGTCCCGATCGCCGATTGCTAAAACTAGCTACACTATCACCTGTATTGGTTCCGCAATCAATTTAATTTTAGGTAGAAGTTGTTGGCACCTCGATCGTGAACTCAAAAATCTGACCTTGAGAACTGCCAAATTTTAGCTGAGTACCCGATCGCAACAACAGTTCCTGGTGGTGAACCCTTTGCCATCCCTCATCCCCCAAGACTAGAGTGCCATAACGAGAGAAATCCCGCAGGAAGTAGCGAGGTTCTTCCCGGCCATCTTCGATATTGTTGCGGCAAAAAATTTCCGCGTGTTTTTGAGAAACCCACTGTTCTCGAATCACTACATCATTTTCTTCCCAACGTCCGACTCGCACCATTCCACCCCGAATTGGCCAAACCTGATTGGGGTTAGAACTTTGGGCTGTTTCGTCTTCTCGATCGCGCCCCCGCAAATAAGCACAGGAGGGCAAACGTCCCAGCCAAGTAGCAGAATTTACAGGCAATTCTGTTTTGATGTCATCTACCGGTTCAGTCAATTGACCATCGAACTCCGGGTGCATATACAGCACCGGCAGTGTCCAAGCGGGTTGATTGAACTTGTAAAGCGTCAGTAGCTGCTGTCTGGCGATCGCCACAGCCCGATCGATGGACATCCTTCCAGCCAAAGCTTGGGCGAAAGTTTGGATAAAACTCAGGGCTTCGCGATCGGCGATCGAATCCCGCATCCCCAACACCGCCGGCACCCCATGATGGATCAATACCTCTGCCAAACTGCTGCGGGCGATCGCCTGTTTCTGGCCACTGCTAGAATCAACCGTCTCCATGGCCGGCTGAGCTCCCCAGCAGGCATTGAATACTGCCAACGTCACGCGGCACCGCACTAAAACTTGAGCCAGTTCAGTGCCGTTAATAATCGTGTCCGGCCCCAAAAACAACAAACCTCCATCAGGCCCCGGCATCCCGTGGCCGGCATAAAACAAGATGTTATAGGCTTGTGTTTCCAAGCGAGAAATTAATTCTGTTGGGGTGGGTTCGATCAGAGTATCGACGTGAGTGGGAACGTTAACCTCGGAGTATTTACCACTGTCGTCGGTTTTATTAGCATTTTCCAGAACCAGACGCAAGGCTAGTGCTTCTTTTTCCAAATGCAACTGACGATGATTTGTGCTAGAAGATTGACTATTGACAACACTGCCAGGATCTGATTGTCCCAAAACTAACAAAATATTGAGCGAATCGGCCAGACGCAGCGGCCCCAAAGGCTCAACATTGCTGGTAGTGCGACTAAACAGCAATTGCTGGGACAGAGAAATCGCCGGTTGACCGGCTTGAGGCTGCATAATTTCCCAAGGTAAAGCAATTAAATAAGGTTCCCGCAAGTCTAGTCGTACTCGCAGAGGTTGATTTTGTCCGATCGCGATACCTTTACTTTCTTGGAGACTACCTTGAATTGGTCCTTCAAACAGCCACTGCCAAAGATTGATGCCAAAATGCTGCATCAAGCGACTGCTGTAGCTAGTCGGTTGTGGCGGTGGAGTTGGTTCCCCCCTCTCACCGCCACCCCTTTGAGGGACGTGGACGGATACTCCTGAAGATGGAGGTAGCTGTAGGGAGTAAGGGCTTGGTTTTTCGGTTGTTTCGAGTATTTTTTGGCTATGTTCCACAGACATGAAACTACCATCAGAATTTGAGGGCAATTGGTGAATTGTCCCGGAGGAGGAGAACATCTCTTGCCAAGCTTGCCACGCTTGGGATAGGGTGGGGGGCCACATACAATCGTGGTGAACGTAACCGCTGGGATAGGGGGCCTGTAGCACCCAGGTAGCAAAATGGTTTGCCCCAGCGGCTTTCAGGCGAGCGATCGCTATACTGAGGCAAGGACTTTCAGGGCGCGCCATTCACAACTACCGACTCTGGATATAGGGATCGATCGAGTTTATCTATTTAGTTTATCGGGTTTGGGGCTTGGTAGAGTAATTAGGACTCATCTCAATTTTAAATTACCGAAACTAACGCCGGAAAATTCGCAACCACACACCTATAATTATCGCTGTCACCAAGCTAGCCGCTAATGCTGATAGAATACCAGATCCCAGAATCAACCTCAGTTCCGAACCAGGAGAAAAAAATCGGCACCATATTTATGGCAAAATTGAGTTTGGGATATTGTGCTATTTCTGTTTTAAAATTAGCAGTTGCAGAAGCTACGGAAGCGACAGTGCCACCAGTTGATAGTCCGACTCCGACTATACCGACTATTGTCTGAAAAGTGCGATCGCTCTCAGCCTTCCGAATCTCAACCGTACCTCTAATCGTATCAGTCAAACTCCGCAAAATTTCCAAACAAGGACGGAAATTGTCAATATCTTTTTGGATTTGCTTAGGATAGTGTTGTTCAGCCTTGTTCCAAAAATCCTGCAAAAACTGTAAATCATCAGTAGGTCTAGCCAGAGTTTTCATTTCAGCCAGCTTAGCCTCATACTTCTCCAGATTAACCTTAATTGTACTATATTGCAGCTCCAGGTAATTAAGGTCGATCGCAAAATCAGACAATTTCCCCATCGCCTCCATCAGCTTTTGCAGATTCAGCCGAGAAGTATTCCTCATCTCCACAATCTGGTTGTAATTATTCACCAACCGTTCTTTTAAAACTAGACTTTTCTCATAAGCCCAAATAATTTTATGGCGGAAACACAGCAAATCCAGCCAACTTACATAAAAATTGCTGCATTCCCGAAAAGCAGCTTCATCGGGATATAAAATCACCAAAAGTTGTACATTATCCTCAATCTTGTCACCCCAAAACTCAAATACTTTCCCACCTAAAAACTCACCACTTCCTTGAGGAACACCATCTTTTGCAAACAAAGACTTATAAACCTGTTTTGCAAGTTCTGTCCCTTCCAAATCAGTCCCAGATTCCAGCCACCCCGAAAGCATCCAAGTTTTGCCAATATTTTCCAACTGTGGCGGTTGAGGAATTAAATATTGCAAAGTTTCAATCAGTTTAATAACTTGCGTACTTTCATACTTACCATCTACATAACCATCAAATAAAAGTTGGTAATTATCCGTAACATTCCAGCGGCGGTAGCGGCCATTGACTGGATGATTGTTGAGATTTCCTGTAAAAGGTAAATCGGCTACTGTTTTCTCCTGTAGCGCCAGAAATTTTTGTTTTTGTTCCGGGGTAAAAGAAACAGTCAGTTGTTGGTGAAGTTGTTCAGCTAAGCCATCTAAAAATTTGACATAGACTTTGCGAGTTTCCGGTTCGCCGACACCCAACCCTTGTTTGAGAGTGTAGCTAAATAAATTCAGGGTAGGGTCAACTAATTTGAGCATAAAATATGTTGTAAATGTCGCTTATTGTTTAGTCTAGATCCCCCTAAATCCCCCTTAAGAAGGGGGACTTTGAGTAAATTCTTGTCCCCCCCTTCTTAAGGGGGGCTAGGGGGGATCGAGAGGACTTTTGGTTCAAACAGCAGATACTAAGAACCGCGATCGATCTCGGTTGTTGTCGAGTCTAGATCCCCCTAAATCCCCCTTAAGAAGGGGGACTTTGAGAACACTCTTGTCCTCCCTTACAAACCAGAATATCGAGAACACTCTTGTCCCCCCCTTCTTAAGGGGGGCTAGGGGGGATCGATTCGATCAAAGCTTCAACCGATAAACCCGTTCCACCAAATCAGTAGCCTTCCCCAACAACTTCCTCGCCACACTCTGCGGATTAGAATTAGTCAAAGGAGGGGCTAAAAAATTATTATAATCATCAGTCTGGCGCGGCGGAGTATTTTCATCCAACTCAGCCAGATACTTATTCTTTTCGTTCTCTTTCTTGCTGTGAATTATCTTCAACTCCTTAAAAGCCAGCTCGAAATCTTGATAAAAAGCAGCATCTTTTTGAGCTATATTAATAAGTTGAGACGCTTTTTGTAACTCACCATTCACCAAAGCCTCGCCTACTTCATTCACTTCAGCTATCAACTCAGGCGAGAGAGGTGCTTCAAATCTCGCGAGGGCGATTAAAAAAGCTTTCGGTGCAAACTGATTAGAACCCGATAACGTAGATTCTTGAGAAGTCATGTTAGTTTAGCCGTTCCCGGTAATGTTAAAAGCAGCCCAGTAGTAAGGATGCTCGTAGGGCTTCTCATCTATTGTAGCTAAATTTTCTTGCAGAATTGAGGCATCAATTCCACAGGAGAATAAAATATCAACTTTGTTGTCAAACTCGGCATTTCTCAGCAAAGGCAACAACTCTCCCGCGTACCACTCACCTAGCTTACCATTCGTGAGTTCTCTGAGCCAATCTTTGGCTTGTTGCAGCGCTGCTGGTGGCTGGATTCCCTGCTTCCATAACTGATAGAAATAAATCATTAAGAAGGCGCTAGAACGTTCTTCCGCTCTCCACAGAGTGCTGATCACATAATTAGTCTCCGGCAAAAAGCCACTGGCTATGCCGACGAATTCATCGATTAACTCGCCTTTCTTGGTAATACCAGTTTCGCAAGCGCTGAGGCAGACTAGGTAATAATCGACAAATTTTAACTGCAAAATGTCGGTCAATGTCAATTCTTCATTTTTGGCTAACATTAACGCCGAAGCCTCGGACTTTTCGGTGTCGTGGTAGGCGTGACCTGTATAATGAAAGATGCCACCATTGGTTTTTAGGGCTTGAATAATTGCGGTTTTAGTGGTGGCATTGGATGGGCGGTGAGTTTGGTTAATTTGGCTGATGGCTGCTGCTTCTATTGGGGGATATTCATAGTCAGTTTTGCCTATTATTACCAGTGAATTTGTCCCTATTTCCGTGGGGTTTTGCTGTTGCTGTTGGATGGCAATTTGGGCGCTGGGGAGGCGGGTAATCGAACGGATTTGATTTTTCCCAGTATCAGTAACAGCGTCGGTGAAAAAGGGAGGCAGAAACAGGGAATCTAGCGGCAACAGGTGCAAGTCGCGGTGGGGAATTAAGATTAAGTTTTGGATATTGGTGAGGTGCGTACAAATTTCGGGAATTTTCAGGATGTCAGCGAGTTGTGGTAATTGCGCTGTCATTGACTCGCGCCAGGGATGGGATTCTTTGCTTTGCTGTTTGCTGGTAGTTTGGCAGTAATTTTGATAGTTGGTTTTCCAGTTTTCCAGCCATTTTTCTAAACTCTGACTGTTGCGCTTTGCGAATATATCGATGACTGGTGTGGCGATAACTTCAAACTTGTCTAGGGTAATGATAAAAGCTGTCAGGGAAACTGGGCTGAGATGCCAGTAAATAATCGCGGTTGCGGTGTTGTTTGCCAGCAAGTCTCGGATTTGGGGATAAGTCGGGCTGTTGGTGCGGTTTGGTGAAGTTGCGCGCATCCATTGCAGGCAGAAGTTTTTCCGCGATTCGGCTTTTTCCAGTGCATTTGCTTTCTTGCCAGCCTGGACAAACATATCGACTTCTAATTGGTAAAGTCCGGCAAATTTGCGCTGGAGTCGCTGTTTGATTTCGGGATGAGTTTGATTGTCTAAAAGTAAGGTTTCTAAGACGGTAGTAGCTTCGGTAAGGTACTCCCTGGTTTTGGGATCTCCCAAGCTACGGCAGACGGTAATTAAGCCTTGCATTACTTCTAAATAAGTTTCTGGAATCAGGGGTGATTTCAAAAATTCGCGGGCTTGTTCGTAGCTGGCTTTGGCTTTGTGGAAAGATTCTAAATATGTGAATGTTTCTTTGCCGTGTTCGTAGTGTGCCTTGCCTTTTTGCTGTTGCAATTGGCCGCAAGCGAGGCGATAGTCGCGGTTGCTGGGGAGATATTTCTGTAAGCCTTCATCCCAGTTTTGAATGGCTTCAATGTAGGGCCCGGAGTAGAAAAATGCCCAACCTCGATTGGCCCAAGCTTTCCATAATTGATCGCCTGTAATTTCTAAGGCTTTATCGAAGGCTGCGATCGCCTCACTGTAGCGACCCAAATATTTTAGGGTAATGCCCAGCCCGTTCCAGGTATGGTGGTATTTGGGGTCAATTTCTAAGGCTTTCTTGAAGGCTGCGATCGCCTCACTGTAGCGACCCAAATCATTTAGGGTAATGCCCAGCCCGTTCCAGGGAATGTGGGATTTGGGATCAATTTCTAAGGCTTTCTCGAAGGCTGCGATCGCCTTAATGTTGCAGCCCAAATCATTTAGGGCATTGCCCAGCCCGTTCCAGGCATAGTGGTATTTGGGGTCAATTTCTAAGGCTTTCTCGTAGGCTGCGATCGCCTCACTGTTGCGGCCCAAATCATTTAGGGCATTGCCCAGCCCGTTCCAGGCATAGTGGTATTTGGGGTCAATTTCTAAGGCTTTCTCGTAGGCTGCGATCGCCCCTCCTAAATCTCCTGCATAATAGCGATCGATTCCTTCGTTATATAATTCTTGTGCCTCTTGACTGACTTCTCCATTAGGGCTTGGGTGCGGGTTGCCAGAAACCGGGGTTTGTGGCGGAAATACTTCGTTATCACCCCCAGAAACAGGAGAAAACCCGGTTTCTTTGGCTTTTACGGGTGGCAACAATTCCCTACCAATCTTCCCAGCAACCTGACTAATTCTCCCGCAATTCATCTCACCCAGCCGCACCATCCGCCCACCCAATTCTAAATACGTTTCCGGCGATACCAGCAACCTTTCTCCAAATTCTTGCAGCCAGTTTACCCACTCAGCATCATTGATTTTGCTACCGATTAAAAAGCCTTTAATTTCGCCGCGACTCCAGCCTTCTGCAACACCCTCTAACAGTGCCATGAATTTCTGTTCGTATTCCCCAAAAGAGCGAATCGGAGTTGGCTTGGGCGGTGGCGGTGCTGGTTGTTTGCGGAATCGCCGCTGAATTTGCCGCCACAGGTTGAGGATGCGTTGCCAAATTTGTCGGAACATTGGTTTTATAGTTGACAGTTGACTGTTGACTTACTTACCACTCAAAAATTTATCAAAATTCGGTATATCAACCCAAGTTCCCGTCGCATGAGACTCCTGAGTCAAATCCATCAACAACTGCGAGTAAACCCCTTCCCTCAGAGACGGTATCAAAGATTCACCCCCATCAATTGCTTCTACCCACTTATCTACTACTCTAATAAACGGTGCAATTCTACCGTCTGGATAAACTTGAGGAAACTCCAATCTTTGAGGAATTTTGATTTCAGCTAAAGGTTCTGGGCCTTGGGAACCCCACAGGCGAAATCCGTGGACATAATCTTGCTGGTTGTCGCTTCCCAAAACTAAAGTCCCCTTACTTCCGTAAATCTCCACCCAGTGTCCCCGCCCTTGATAGGTAACAGAACTCAAGCAAACTTGACAAGGGGTGCCGTCTGCTAATTCCAGCATCAAAGTGCAAGAATCATCTGCATCTACTGGTTTTAATTTTCCTAATTCATCAGGATCGGGGCGCGCCGAAATTCCTGTGATTAGTTGTCCAGAAAGCCTCTTCACTGGACCGAACAGCCAGTTAATATAATCAAAGACATGGGAACCTGTAGCGCCCAAAACTCCGCCCCCTTTATCTTTTTGCGAGTACCAGTTCCAAGGGCGATTAGCGTCAGCACGGCCCGATACCAGCCAGTCTATTTTAATTAAACGTTTTTCTCCCACATATCCTGTTGCTAATAATTCGGCTAGCATTTGCCAAGAGGGGATGAAGCGAAACTCAAAATCCATGGTTGCGATTGTTTTAGCACTTGGGGATTCTGGGTTTGTTTGAGATTTATTGGTCAATTTGTAGAGTTCTCTAGCTTCATTTGCTGTGAGGGCGGTGGGTTTTTCTAGCAATAAGTGTTTCCCTGCTGCCAAGACTTTTTTTGCCATTTCAAAATGCAGAAATGGCGGGGTAGAAATGCTGACTGCTGCTACTTCTGGGATGGCAATTATGTCTTCTATAGAGTTGCAAGCATAGGGGATATTCTGGCTAGAGGCGATCGCCTGAGCTTTGTCTAAGTTCCGGTGGTAAACAGCCACAACTTCTGTGCGGTGATGGGCTTGGAATCCGGGAATGTGAATTTTTTGACCGAAACCTGTACCGACTACTGCAACGCCAATTTTAGACATAATTTAATAGTTGGGAATTGGGAATGGGGAATTGGGCATCGGGCATCGGGAATTGGGAATTGGGAATTGGGAATTGGGCATTGCTAATTAGTAGTAAATAACCAGTAACCAATAACTAATAACTAATGACTAATGACTACTGACTAATGACTAATGACTAATAACTAATGACTTACTACCCATTCTATTACTTCTTTGCCCAAACTCACCCCATTAAACAAGTCGATTTCTCTGATCCCTGTAGGACTCGTGACATTAACTTCAGTGAGATAACCGCCAATAATATCAATTCCCACAAAGTACAATCCGTCCCGTTGTAGCACTGGTGCTAACTGACTACAAATTTGCAGTTCGCGATCGCTAATTTCGGTTTTTGCGACTCTGCCACCCACGGCCATGTTGCCACGAAATTCATTGCCGGTGGGAATGCGGTTGATTGCACCGATCGGCTTACCGTTCAATAATATAATCCGTTTGTCTCCTTCTTTTGCTTCCGGCAGATAAGTCTGAACCATTACTGGAACAGTACCTTGGTGAGTGCTAATTTCCACCAGGGAGTTGAGGTTGCGATCGCCCTTTTCCAAAAATAAAATTCCTTCCCCAGCTTTTCCACCCAAAGGTTTGAGCACTGCTGCTCCTTTTTTCTCCACAAATTGCCGAATTACCTGTTTACTTTGAGAGACAATTGTTTCTGGGATCGCTCCTTCAAATTGCAAAGCGTACATTTTTTCATTGGCATCCCGCAATCCTTTTGGACTGTTCACTACCAAAGTTTTAGCAGGATCGATGTAGTCAAGCAGGTAAGTAGCGTAGAGGTAAGGCACATTCACTGGGGGATCGGTACGCATAAATACTGCGTCCATTGCTTCTAGAGGCTGCAAAGTTGGTGCTTCTACCTCGTACCAAACCTCAGCCGCCACCCAACGTCCCTCTACCAAATTTACTGGGGTTAGTGTCACCGAACTCAGCATTCCCCAGGTTTTACCACCGATGACGCTTAACTCGTTGGCTTGAGTCACCCAGACTTCGTGACCCAAAGTTTGGGCTGCTTCCATCAGTGCTACGCTGCTATCATGGCCTGGAATTAGCCTGTCGAGGGGATCGATGATGAATGCAAATTTCATTGTCAGTTGGCACTTATGAATTGGTTTGAGTCAAATTTCGTATGAAAATAATGTTTATTTTCCTAGCATGGTGTCTAGCTGGCCCATATCTTCTAGTTCGTGGATATCGTCGCAGCCACCTATGTGTTCGTCGTTGATGAATATCTGGGGTAAAGAGCGGCGTCCGTTAGCTCGATCGCTCATTTTAGCTCGTGCTGCTTCATCTCCGTCGATCGCGTACTCTGTAAACTCCACCCCTTTGCGCTTCAGCAATGCTTTGGCGCGAATGCAAAACGGGCAGGTTCTCCAAGTGTAAATTTCTACGTTAGGGGACATCGGATTTTTCCACCATCACTATATTCTTGAACTAATTTTAACAAATCTTATTTAAATTTTTATATAATATTTTCCGCGCTACTGTCGTAATGTGATTTTTTATACTTTTTTTGCGATCCCCCTAAAAACAAAAAATCACCCGTGCTTCAAGGAACGGAGACATTTTTTAGACAAGCAGCGCCTTGCACCAGCCTAGCGCTGCTGACCAACTTGTTTATTTCGTTTTTTGAGCGAAGTCACGACTCCTGCACCAGTCAGAAGCAGTGCAATTACACTACCGGGTTCTGGAATAGAAGTTGAGCTTCTCACGGGTGTGGCTGTGTATATGTTAAAAGTCGGCACCGGACTCTGTATCGGTGCTGGTGTTGACACTGACGGGACTATCGCTGCTGGTGATGGTGATGCTAATGGTGTTGGCTCTGTCAATAGTGGTATCGGGTCTGGTGTAACTACTGCTGCTGGTGATGGGCTTGGGCTTGGGCTTGGGCTTGGGCTTGGGCTTAGGCTTGGGCTTGGGCTTGGGCTTAGGCTTGGGCTTGGGCTTGGGCTTAGGCTTGGGCTTGGTGAGGCAACGATTGGGTCTGGTGTCGGTGCTGGTGAGGCAACGCTTCGGTCTGGTATCGGTGCTGGTGAGGCTGTTGTTGCTGTGTCTGGTGCGGGGGTGACGCAGGCACTAGAAAAATTTCCCGGCCCGCACACGTCTACTGCGGTCGCCGGAGGAGCCGCAGCTAGGTAGTAGAACCCTGTCGCGACTGTGGCAGAGAGTCCAATTTTTAGTTTTGCCAGGAGCGTACACATAACTATTTAGTTAAACAGTGGTAAAATCGGATCATATCGGATGATGCAAGTAGTGCTCGATATAGGCACTGTGTGGACAACAGATTTGATGCTATTAGAATAACTTGACTTGGGAGCAAGCGGGCGCTTGTAAAGGTCTCTTTAGTGTTTGAGCCGATCGCCCAAAACTAGAATAACTTTATTTTATTTCACATTCTGTCAACAATTTGTGATTTACGCCGCTTTGCCACATTTTTTTGGAAATTTTGATTGACTAACAGCTATTACCGCCATCAGCAAAGAGTATTTTTACCTGGAATAGTGCCTCCTCAAAGTAATGATTTAGGTGGGGGACAACTCACTCAACTACATTGTACTTTGCAATAACCCACTTTGACTACCATTCCATAGTCTTACAATCACTTAGGGTTTTATCTCAGTATATGTAAGTATTTTGACGGTTGTCAACTACTTAAAACTCATCTTTAAGTATTTACCGCAGGCAGAGGGCGTATTGAATGAGCTGAGCTAGTCGCTCGCGGAGTGTTTCCAGGCCCAGACCTTTGGCCGCCGAAATAAATACGGCTTGGGGAAACTCTTCTCGCGCTAGGGCGAGGGTCTCCTCATCTACTGCGTCGATTTTGTTGAAGGCTACAAGGGCTGGCCCAGGGGTGACAGGCATATCTGTCAAAATATTCATGACCGATCGAATTTGGCTTTGCCACGCTGGATGAGAGAGATCGACTACGTGCAGCAAAGCATCGGCATCAGTCACTTCTTCGAGGGTGGCGCGAAAAGCATCGATCAAGGCGGGGGGTAGTTCCCGAATAAAGCCCACTGTATCTGTCAGGACGATGGACAGCATTTCCCCAGGGACGGAACTCTTAATGGTTAGCCGTCGGGTGGTGGGGTCGAGGGTAGCAAATAACTGGTCCGCGGCGTACACTTCGGAATTGGTGAGCAGGTTGAGCAGAGTCGATTTGCCGGCGTTGGTGTAGCCGACGATGGCGACGGAGGGTACTTCGTGGTGGTGGCGATTTTGTCGCAGTCGGAAGCGGTGGGCTAGTAGTTGATTGACTTCTTGCTGCAATCGAGCAATGCGTTTGGCGATTGTCCGTCGTTCTGTTTCCAGTTTGGTTTCCCCAGGCCCTCTGGTACCGATGCCGCCACCTTGTCTGGACATGGCTTGACCCCGACCTCTGAGTCTGGGTAGGCTGTATTGCAGTTGAGCTAGTTCCACTTGCAATTGACCTTCGCTCGATCGCGCTCTTTGGGCGAAAATGTCGAGTATTACTTCTGTGCGATCGACTACGCGAATACCGATTTGAGTTTCTAGGTTCCGTATTTGTGCGGGGGAAAGGTCGCGATCGAATACTACGAGGTTAGCGCTAATTGTCTGAGCCGTCAGAGAAATCTCCTGAACTTTGCCTTCACCTACAACGGTTTGAGGATGGGGGCGCGATCGCTTTTGGCGCACTGTTTGCAGTACCTGACCCCCTGCACTGTCAACTAGCCTGGTGATTTCTGCTAGTCCATCCTCAAAATCTAGCAGGGTAATTTCCTGAGTCATGACACCTACTAGCAGCACTTTATCTTGATCGGCATCAACTTGTCTGGCGACAAATTCCCTTTCAAAATCCGCTTCGAGTCCTTCTACTAAATCCAGAAAATCTTGGTTGCTGAGGTAATCCAAATTCTGAGGTTCAGACACTTTCCAGGGAAAGTGTTGAGTTTTGATTTGTGAGTTTTCAATAGATGGTTTTTCTACCGGATTTGAACCTTCTTCTAACTCAGAAGTCAATACTGAAAAATCAAAAGTTGCTTGGTCTTTTTGAGGTATCAGGTGAGCTAGATAGGTTTCTTGGATGTAACCTGTTGCACCCCCACCCCGTCGCTGAAATCCTCCCCCTGTCAAAGTCAGCCACACTAGGGCATCCAAGCGCTGAATTGCCATAGCTGTCAGGGCTGCTTCGCTTGGTATTTCTGGCTTCAGGTGAGTGGCGATGCAGCGAATGCCGCTGAGACGACCTCCGCCGTAGCGGGGCAATTCTAGGGGCGGAATCTGGGTTTGGCGGGGAGTACCGACACCGACGCGAATTACTTGTCCGCGACGATTGATGTAGGTGCAGATGGGTTTGTCTATTTCGGTGCTGATGGCGGCGAGGCGCTGGGCAAATTCTGTCGTGGTCAGGCGATCGCCTGGAAGTCTCTGGTGGTAAAGCTTTTCGAGTTGTTTAAGCTGACTGGACTTTAAACCTTGAAGATTGCCGTAGATGGTTTCGATAACTTTTTCTCCCGATCGCTGTGTTTATCTAATTATTTTAATGATGCTAAGGGCGATCGTGTTCTGTGTAGGATGGTGGAGGATGGTGGGCGATCGGGAAAACGGGCACTTGGAAGTGAAATGATACCACTTCCGGTTGTATCGGAATGATTTAACCGCGAAGGCGCGTTCGGCGAAGCCGTTCCCGTAGGGTAGGACGCGAAGGAAGAGAAGAGAGTGTTTAATAATTCCGCTGAAGAGAGGATTTTATAGGAGTCCTGGCCGAGCAGGATAATTTGTTTTTGATACTCCCCACCGATGAATCGGGGGGATTCTTGATTAAGACCACAAAGGGACTTTCAAAGGCGTTAACAAAGCACCTCTACTGACTTCTTTGAGACAAAGCCCCAAAGTTGCCGCTACTTTTCG
>NZ_JBGJZU010000092.1:11046-25207 GCF_041354475.1 Microcoleus sp. | reverse complement strand
CACCTGCCCACTGCTCAAAGCGTAGCTTTGAGATTGTGAACAGGTGGAATCCTCGTCTCACGCGCCTTTCATCCCACACTAATCGAAGCGATATAGTGTGGGGATTCCCGTCTGACTAGCTAAAAAATCGTCTTGTTTAATAGTTTAAGGGTTGGTACGGTGAATGGTATACCAAATTCAATCAGCAGTTTTTGATGACTATGACGCAGAAAGTAGCAGTAATTACTGGCAGTCACAAAGGCTTAGGCTATGCGATCGCCCGCAAGTTAGCACAGAAAGAGGATATTCAAGTTGTGCTGACGAGTCGTCAGGAGCAAGATGGTCTGGCCGCTCAACAGCGCCTATCAAGCGAAAATATTCAAGTGGATTTTCATCCTTTGGATGTCACGAGCGATGCTAGTGTGCAACAGTTCACAACCTGGTTGCAGCAGGCTTATGGCAGAGTCGATATTCTGGTCAATAATGCGGGTGTCAACCCGACGATGCAGCCAGAAGAATCCAGCCTGCTCACGGTTCAAATGGAAACGATGCTGGCAACTTTCGCAACCAATGTTTTAGCCGTTGCTCGAATGACACAGGCTCTAGTGCCATTGATGAAAGCGCAAAACTACGGGCGGATCGTAAATGTGTCTACTGAAATGGCTTCGCTGGCATCTATGAGTAGCGATTACTATCCTCTAGCGCCTTCGTACCGCCTTTCTAAAGTTGGGCTAAATGGACTGACCGCGCTTTTAGCAAAGGAATTTCAGGGTACAAACATTTTGATAAATGCTTACTCTCCTGGCTGGATGCAAACCGATATGGGTGGCTCTAATGCACCGTTCACAGCCGATGAAGGAGCCGAAACTGCCGTATATCTGGCAACGTTGCCAGAAGGTGGCGCACAGGGTAAGTTTTTTGCCGAAATGCGGAAGTTTGGTGGCGCGATCGCGCTGCCTTGGTAATCGCTTTTGAACCTAAGATACAAAACTATTACAGCGAGACGAACCTACGATGACTCCAACTGAAGAACAAAACTTAGCGATCGCCCGTATCTTTATTGAACAGTTTTTGGGCAAGGGTAATATGTCCATCGCGGCGGATGTACTGCTGATGAATAGCCCTAATTTTGTGGAGGAATACCGTCCGCTTGCCGCCGTTCACCTTGAGGCGTATAACCTTTACAAGGCTTCCAATCTTGACTGGTCATTTGTTTGTCCGGCGGCTGAAATTTTCCCCGGCGATCGCACGGCTATATTTCAGGTTGGGGCAGATCATCTACTCATCAATGAAAAAGGAGAAAGTCGTATCTCTGCTGAGGATTATGCGATCGCATTCATGGATGAAGTGGAGCAGTCCAAGTATATTCATCACCGGATGACGGTTGCTTACTGAAGTGACTATTGGGATTATAGTGAAGCATGAGTGGGAACTACGGGCAGATTACCTGTCTATTTGGTTTGAAAATAATCTGGGCGCGAGCGCATGGGCTTGACTCAAATACATTACAAGGAACGATCGCAATGTCTACACCAATTGGATTACCGCCTATCTTTGAAAGCACTCCCATTGAGTTGGTGCCAAGCCAACAAATCGCTGAATTTCCTGCCAATACATTTCTAGAAAGTATCGCGATCGACTCTGACAATACGTTATTTATCACCAACCATTTTGAAGGAAAGATCCTTCGCATCGGGCAAGATCGAATCCCCGTAACTCATGCCACGATATCGGGAAAGGCAACAGGTCTAGCTTTTGTGTCAGAAACAGAACTATTACTGACAGGTTGGAATCAAGACGGAATTTCCACCATCTTTAAAGTTTCATCTCAAGGTTCAGTAGAAACTTTACTAACAATGCCAGATGCAATCTTCCTGAATGGAATCACGCATTTGACTGGTAGTCGCTATGCGATCGCTGATTCCTATCGAGGTGCGATTTGGGAATTAGATGTAGCCCAAGTCAGCACTCGCATTTGGCTCGAACATCCTTTGTTGGCGCGAACCTCCGCAGAGCAAGAAATTCCCGGAGCTAATGGACTCAAAATCTTTAACAATGTGCTTTATGTATCGAATACCCAAAAGCAGCATATTGTTCGGATTCCGATTCTCGAAGATGCTGAGCCAGGGGAACCAACAATTTTTATCGATCGCGTAAACATTGACGACTTTGCCTTCGATCGCAACGGTAATCTATACGGCACTACACACATTTATAACAGTGTGGTCAAGATTACACCAGATGGTAAAATAACCACGATCGCCGAAGCAGAACAAGGAATGGCAGGAACTACAGCCTTAGCATTCGGTCGTACAGGGCGCGATCGCACTAATATTTACGTGGTAAGCAACGGTGGTATGTCGTACCCATTGCCATCAGGAATTGAGTCAGCAAAAGTTGTATGTCTAGAAATTGGTACTGAAGGATTACCGCTAATCTAGTTGGAAGTTTTTTGCATGAATCCGTTGAATCAATCTGACGATTCTCCAGTAACTGTCGAGATTCTGGAACAAGTCAAGCCTGGTTGTGAGGATGAATTTGAGCGACTTTTGAGCGATATATTAGTCGCTGCTGCGGCATTTGAAGGACATTTGGGAGTGAATATCTTCCGTCCAAACGATCGCAGCAACCGAGAATATCGCATCGTCTTCAAGTTCGACCATTTGAGTAATTTGACGAGTTGGGAAAATTCTCCAATTCGTCATCGGCTTTTGGAACGCATCAAGCGGCTAACTGTTGGTTCCGAGTATCAACGGCTGACGGGGTTAGAGACATGGTTTACCTTGCCAATTCAAGGAGCTATCGTCCCGCCGCCCCGCTACAAAATGGTACTCGTAACTTGGCTAGTGATTTTTCCATTAATTAACATCATTCCACCCTTCTTAAATCAATTGCTTTTTCCATGGCCAACTTTGTTACGCAGTGCGATCGGTGCAGCTTTCATGGTTTCGTTAATGACCTACGTCATCATGCCACGGGCGACAAAGTTATTTGCTAAGTGGCTCTATCCAAAGTAGAATACTCTTAAGTTCATTCATGAACTAAGGTCACGATGAAACCACTTTGTATCGTTCAGTCACCGCTGCGTGAAATGATCCATAACCTTGTGACTGCTGTTGCGGAGTTGTTTGAACAGCCTGTATCGCGGGTAGTATTCGTGCAGTTTTATTCTGTGTTCTAAACAAGTTGCCGAGCAGTTTCTAGCTGAGTCGAAAGATGGATTCTCGTATCAAGATGAATGGTGGCAGATTGGGTTTAATAGCGATGATAGAGTTGGGTTTGTTTTCCCAAACTATTACGATTGTGCTAAAGATGGCTTGGAAGAAGCAACCATGTACTACTATGATTTCTATGCTACAAATTTTATCAAATTCGTTAGCATCGGAATTATTCATCTCTCTCTGATCTCCCTCTGCGTTCTCTGCGCCCTCTGCGGTTAAATCATTCTGATGCTAACGGAAACGATATTACTAGCGGAATACCGATCGCAAGTAGCACATTACCATCACTGGCAAAGCCAAGATATATACCCTCAGAGACAGCTAGAATACAATAATCTCCTTAAGAACTTCCGAATGAGCCTTTGAGAATGCGATCGAAGATGTCTTCTAATTATCTGGCTCAAACCCCATAATCTGAAACCCAGGGATCGAGCTTGAATTCTGCCGCTAAAAATTCAATAAAACAAACTATCTTTGCTGGATAAAAACGACTCCGACGATACACCCCATGAATTTGCAACGGAGTCGGCTGATAATCCTGCAACACCACCTTGATATCGCCCCGGTAAATCTCATCACCAAACATCCACACCGGCGCTACCGCAATCCCCAAACCCGATAACACTGCGGCTCGAATCGCCACAGAACTATTAGTTTGAAAACAGCCCCCCACCCGCACCTTAATAGTGCCATCTGTTCCTTGAAAATGCCACTCATTACCCGTTGACAGATGAGTGTAAACAATACAATCATGATGTACTAAATCCTCCGGTTTTTTCGGTTCTCCCGCTTGTTCAAAATAGTCTGTTGTTGCTACTGTGACGCGGCGAGTCGTGCCGATACGATGGCTAATCAAGGAACTATCCAGACGATTACCAATGCGGATTAACAGGTCTAAACCATCCTCTACAATGTCCACAAAATGATCTGCCATCATTAGATCGATTTTGACATCGGGATAGCGTTTCATAAATGCTTTTAAACGGGGAACAACCTGCATTTGCCCAAACAGCACGGGACAGCCCAATCGTAAAACGCCTGTAGCCCGTTCTTTCCCAGTTAAACTGGCCTCTGCTTCGGCAACGGTTTCCAAAATTTGCTGGCAATATTGATAGTATTTTTTACCTTCTTCGGTTAAATTCAAATTGGTAGTGGAACGAGTGAGTAATTGTACCCCCAGATATTTTTCGAGAGCGGCGATTTGTTTACTAATCGTCGGTTGCGTGGTCTGTTGTTCCCGCGCTACGGCAGAAAAGCTGTTCAATTCGATCGCCCGAACGAAACTTTGCATACAAGCAATTCGGTCCATACAGCACCTATTCCAAAATGGCATATAGTATATTCTATTTTGCCTGCTTCTCAAAGAAATTGAAATAGATCATGATAGTCTCATCAACCGTTCTCACCCCAAAAACATCAATGTTAAAACTCAAATCCCTCAGCCCTCTGTTTGCTCCCCTAGCCCTGGCTAGCGTTATTACTGCCGGAGATGTTGCTGTACATAGCTTTGTACCTCAATTGCAAAATAGCGCGATCGCCGCCCCGGAAATGACTGCTCAACAAAAGATCGATATGATTAGTAAAAACAAAGGACAAATTGGTAGTGGCGACCAATTGCGAAGATTTTTCTTTGGTGATTTATTACCATTAGGAGTACAACCAGGTGGAGCAGGCATGGTGGTCAATCTCTATAACAAAGCCAACGATGTTACCTTCTCCTACTGTGCAACCTATGATGTCGTTGTCGCTGTAAAACAAGGGAAAGTAGCGATGTTTTCACCAAATGAAGTGAAGTAATTTGCCTGTTCCCTTGCTGATTTTAAGTAAGGGAATATCCCCCAGACATATATTGGGAAATATCTATCGTGAATTTACAACTGGAATTTCATAAATTTTACCAGGAATTCTTGGCAAGGTTTCCCCCGGAAAAAGCGGCGATTATGCAACGAGCAACTCAAGCATTAGCCAAGGAATTTAAAAATCGCAGAAGCTTAAGAATTGACGACGATGCCCCGGATTTTGTCCTCGAAAATACTGACGGTCAAAAGATTAGTCTGTACGAGCGATTAAATCAGGGAGCCGTTATTCTCTGTTTTTATTTTGGCAGTTGGTGTCCCTATTGTAATCTGGAATTACGGGCTTATCAGGGGCTATTACCCAAAATTCAGGCCTTGGGAGCTTCGGTTTTAGCCATTTCTCCCCAAACAATTGATGCTTCCCGAAAAACAGTCCTCAACAACGGACTTTCCTTTGATGTTCTGAGTGATGCGGGTTGCCAAATTGCTCGTGATTATGGTATTGTATTTCAAACTCCCCCTCCTCTTAAATTACTTTATACCGAATTGGGTCACGCTCTCCCAGATTACAATGGGACGGAAGATTGGCTGTTACCTGTTCCTGCTACTTTTATTATCGATCGCCATCGTCATATTGCCCTAGCTCACATTGACGTGGATTATAGCAAGCGTTATGAACCCGCCGATGCGATCGCCATTTTATTGTCCCTGTTTGTGGCTGCTTAGCGATCGATAATTTTGATTGTCCCTAAATAGTGAATTAATGGATCTTTAACATGGAACTTCAAGATATCTTTGCATTATTACATCCGGCGATCGCCATTGTTGTCGTTTTTCCCTTAATCGGAATTGTGGTGAATCGCGCCTTGCTCACCCGTCAACGCCGCCTGCTTGTCGCCGACGGGGGAAAAACTAAAATTCCGCCCGTAGTCGGTTCCGAGCACGTAGCCATGGGTAATTGGTTGAGCGGCTCAGTGGTAGGGGTTGCTCTACTGGGAATGGCCTACCCCATTTTCTCCAAAATGCTGAGTAACGACACCCTCACCAAAGAACCTTTTCGATTCTTGTTTGCGATCGCCATTTTCCTGTTAACCATTGCTTCTTTCGCACTACTATTTAAGGCAAGAGTTAAACTCTGGCGAGGTATATTTGCCACTTTTACGGGCATGGGATTGATGATTTTAGGGTTTCAACCAGAAATCTTTCGTCGCGATAATGAATGGTTTGTTTCCCATTATTACTACGGTATGATAGCCTCTTTATTGATGATTTTTTCAGTGGCGATCGTCCAAGATATTTATCAGGATAGAGAAAATCGCTGGCGCAGGGTTCATATCATTCTCAATTGTTTGGCTCTCCTGTTCTTTATCGGTCAGGGAATCACTGGTGCAAGAGATTTACTAGAAATTCCCCTCCATTGGCAATCACAGTATATCTATCAATGCGATTACACTAATAAAACCTGTCCTCAACCCAAATAAGCTAATTTTAAGGTTTAAAAAATTAGAGAAATCAAGAGCATGAAAGTTGCAAATAAATTACATCAATTTTTCATCCGAGTTCCTAGCCCAATGTATCTTGGCATTGCTGTTTTGATTTTTGCTGCTTCCAATTCGGTAACTCGTAAAATTGTGGAAATAGGGGAAAGTCATGCGATTAATGGCAGAAATCCTATTTCACTGTGCAATGTTTTATTTGTAGGTAATATCTGTGCCTTGGGGTTGATGACTCTAATTTTTTATCAAGATTGGCAACGGCAAACTCTGAAAGCTCTGACTCGTAAAGATTGGATTATTTTAACTATTACAGGTATTTTATCGGGGGCGATCGCTCCGGCGTTAATTTTTGCAGCCCTGGGACAGACTAATGTAACTAATATTGTGTTAATTGGGCGCATCGAACCAATTTTAACCCTGTTGTTGGGCGTTTTGCTGTTGGGTTCGCGGGTAGATTTTTGGGCAATTGCAGGTTCTCTGATTTCCTTGGCTGGGGTGATAGTGACTGCTGTTTTAGGGAGTTCAAGTCAGATGATGACGATGGGTGGATTTCAAATTGGCACCGGAGAAATTTTTGTGGCGATCGCTGCAATCATTGGTTCCATTGCCACCGTTGTTGGTAAACTGCAATTACAATCAATTCCCTTGGGCATTTTTACGATTTATCGCAATATTCTGGGGACGGTGTTTTTTTTCCTATTGGCTAATTTACTTTACGGACCTCACCATTTTGCCGAAGTCTTATCTCCTTTTCTGTGGCAATGGATGATAATCTATGCCGCGGTTATTGTCGTCACTGGTCAATTATGTTGGTTGGCGGGTTTAAAAAATGCGACTTCAACGGAACTTAATTTAGCTAGTTTATTGAACCCCATTGCAGCTATAATCATGGGTTATTTAATTTTAGGGGAAGCTCCTACTTTAGCTCAATATTTAGGGGGAAGTTTGTTGTTTGTCGGGATGATATTTGGTTTTGTGGGCAACTTATATCAGGCTAAAATAAATCGATTGTTAGTTGACCCCAATCCTCGCGATGCCATGGAAACGGCGATCGGTTTTCGGGGTGTTTAATATTTTCAGGAGGAAGCTTTTTTATGAAACGCCGCTATTTCAACTTTGCTAGTCTTACCTTTGTGTCAACAATCGCGATCGCCTGCACCAAAACCCCTGGCGATCGAGCTACTATCGCGTCATCCGTCACTCCTGAAACCACGCCAACTGGGCCAGCGACATCACCCGCAACAGCTCAAGTCGCAAAAGTTCTAGCTTCTGGCACTTTTGTCGATGGCGAACACCCCACCAAAGGCACTGCCCGCATTGTTCAGAAAGGGAATGAGCGCATTCTGGAACTCGATCGAGCATTTCAAACCTCAACGTCTGGTCCTGATTTAGTCGTAATTTTACACAAATCCCCCGATGTCATTGGCTCGACAGTTCCTCCCGCCTATCCCCTCAAGAAAGGTGACTATGTGTCGATCGCACCACTCAAATCATACAGCGGTGCTCAAAGCTATGCCCTCCCTGCCAGCATCAACTCAGAAGATTATGCTTCGGCCGCGATTTGGTGCCGTAAGTTCAATGCCACCTTTGGTGCTGCCAGACTCCAGCGATCGAGTTCATAGCCCTTTGAAAAAGCCTTATCAATCACATATTTAACAAACCCTTCGACAGTGTTTAATTTGATACTTAATGCTACGGAGGCCCATCGGCGGGGTGCATCTGTGTTTTGCAAATATATTCGTAGGGGCGAAGCATGACCGCAGTAAATCTCTGGCGGGAGCTAATAAATTGTCTGCGGTCATGCTTCGCCTATGCAAAATCGGGATGCTCCCCCTCGGCTGGGCCCTATTTTTGAGAAATCCAGAGATTGATTCACTCCATTAGCGAGGACGAGGGCAAATATCGGCGCACAGAGAGTGGCGAAAATTAGTCGATCGGGCTATGATTCCTGATATTTAAATCTCTTTCTAATTTTGATAACTCCACGAGGAGGCAAACACCCATAAAAGATATATCATAATCTTAACCGGATCATTTCTTCCCAGATATGTTCTACTGTTCCAACCCCAGGTGTTCTAATCCTTTCAATCCCGACAACTCTAAATTTTGTCAAAGTTGCGGAGTTCAAGGCCTCACACCTTTATTCAGAAACCGCTACCGCGTAATTCGACTTTTGGGCGAAGGGGGATTTGGCAGAACTTATGAAGCAGTAGATACAGACCGCATGGACGACCCGTGCGTAATCAAGCAGTTTATGCCTCAATTTCAGGGAACCTCTGCCATTGAAAAAGCAACTGAACTGTTTCAGCAAGAAGCAAAACGACTTTACGAACTAGGCGAACATCCCCAAATTCCTAGATTAATTGCTTATTTTGAACAAGACCAGCGACTTTATTTGGTACAAGAGTTAATAGAAGGGCAAAATTTACTCGCCGAATTAACTCAACAGGGCGTTTTTAATGAAGAAAAAATTTGGCAGTTACTAGCAGATTTACTACCAGTTCTTAAATTTGTTCACGATCGCAATGTGATTCACCGAGATATAAAACTTGAGAATATCATCCGCCGTCGCAGCTCCCTTAACTCATCTCTCCCAAAAACTAGAACCTTGCGCAATTCAGCTTTCCGAAAGGGAGGGCGAGGAGATTTAGTTCTGATCGACTTCGGTGTTTCTAAACAGGTAACAGGATCGCTGATGAGTAAATCAGGGACCACAGTGGGGACTCGCGGATACTCACCGATGGAACAAATGCGGGGTCAAGTTTTTCCGGGCAGTGATTTGTACAGCTTGGGGATAACTTGCCTGCGGTTGCTAACTAACTGTTTGCCACAAGTTGACGGTTATGATGAGCTTTATGACCCGACTAAAGGCATTGGTAACTGGAGAAAAAAATTACCCCCCCACACAAGTTTAAGTCGAAAATTGGTAGAAGTATTAGATAAATTAATTCAAGATTATCTCATAAATAGGTATCAATCTGCTGATGAAGTAATCAAAGCTTTAAATCTTTATTCCTTACCACCCCAACCACCTCTGTCCCTATCAGCAGGTAAACTTGCTCTCAATTCTGAACAAAATACAGGAGGGTCAATTGTTGTCCAAAATCCTCAGCCTCCCAGGACGCAACGTCCTAGCCATGTGGTTAAAAAACAGGAACAATTTAATAACAGTGTCGCCGTTACCCAGGCTAACCACAATGTCAACTCTCCCAAAAATACCTTTAAATTTGAGTTTTTAACCCTCGACAAAAGAGGTCATCAAACTAATGTTCAACAGGGAAAAGCTGATTTTTTTGAAGAAAATATTGGCAGCGGCTTAGTTATAGAAATGGTGTCAGTGCCTAGCGGTAATTTCCTGATAGGTTCTGCAAGTAATGAGGGAGATAGTGATGAAAAACCTCAGCAACAAGTGACTTTAGCACCTTTCTATATGGGCAAATTTCCAGTCACTCAGGCTCAGTGGGCGGTGGTAGCTTCACTGTCGGAAATTAAAATATTCCTCAATCCCGATCCTTCCCGTTTTAAAGGCGTAAATCGACCTGTAGAAAATATATCTTGGTACGAGGCTGTGGAGTTCTGCGCTAGACTTTCTCGGAAAACTGGTAAGAATTATCGTTTACCTAGCGAGGCCCAATGGGAATATGCTTGTCGGGGGGAAACTATGACGGCTTTTCACTTTGGGGAAACGATTACCACTGACTTGGCAAATTACAACGGTAGTTCTAATTATGCTGAAGCACCGAAGGGAATTTATCGAGCTCAAACAACTGATGTGGGTAGTTTTAAACCTAATGCTTTTGGATTGTACGATTTCCACGGAAATGTTTGGGAATGGTGCGCGGATTTTTGGCATAGTAATTACAATGGTGCACCTACCGATGGTCGTGTTTGGGACTATCGTGGTGACGAGTCGCTGAGGGTATTGCGAGGCGGTTCTTGGAACGATCATGCTCCGAATTGTCGCAGCGCCTGTCGCCTCAGATATCAACCTGATTGTAGGGCTAGTATTGTGGGTTTTCGAGTTGCTGTTGGATAAAATTCCCTTGAATGAACGTCCAGTTTTCAATCATTGAGGATTTGATATCAAATCCTCTCTTCATCTTAATTATTCATCTCTCTATTCTCGGACTCTGTGTCATATCAAATCCGGTAACATCGGAATTATTCATCTCTCTTATCTCCCTCTGTGTTCTCTGCGTTCTAGTAAGGTTAAATCATTCCGATGCAGCCGGAAACGATATCAAGCCTGTTCTAGTAAGGTTAAATCACCTGACGATGCAACGGTCAAAAATAGGATGCGTGGCAGTATTAAATTAAAGTTTAGACTTAGTTATTTGGAAAGTGGGAATTGTGATAATAAACAGACTACCTTTGCCAAATTCTGATTCACAGCGTAGTGTACCTCTATGCCTATCAGTAATTATCTGATAGCTAATGGATAATCCCAAACCAGTTCCCTTACCCACTGGTTTTGTGGTAAAAAATGGATCGAATAATCGCTGCTGCACCGAGGGATGCACTCCTAAACCATTATCACCAATTTCAATCACTACTTGTTGACGATCGCACAAACTGGTACGAATTGTAATACAACCTTGGAAATTATCTACTTTCGTATACGCCTCTTCTAAAGCATCGATGGCATTGCTCAGAATATTCATAAACACTTGATTTAGTTGTCCGGCGTAACACTCGATCCGAGGTAGATTACCATAGTCTTTAATCACCTCAATACTTAGCCGCTCCGACTTAGTTTTCAAACGGTTCTGCAAAATCATCAAAGTGCTATCCATGCCCTCATGGATATTAACATTCTTAATCTCGGCTTCATCCATCCGAGAAAAAGTTCGTAACGATGTGACAATTCCCTGAATTCGCTTAGCCCCAAATCCCATAGATTCCAAAATTTTGGGCAAATCTTCAATCATAAAATCGATATCGCTGTCTTCCGATTCTTCCCAGGTTTCAGGATGGGTGTCTCTATCGTGCAGTCGATATAGCTGAAGTAGTCTTAACAATTCCTGAGTGTATTCGGTGGCATGAATGACATTGCCGTAGATGAAATTCACTGGATTGTTAATTTCATGGGCGATTCCGGCAACCAATTGTCCAAGACTTGACATTTTTTCACTTTGAACTAATCGGGTTTGGGCCTGCTGGAGATTGTGTAGCACCTTTTCTAAATCAGCAGTCCGCGCTGCCACTCTAGCTTCTAATTCTTCATTCAGAAATTGTAGTGCTTCTTTGGTTTGTTTACAATGAGTGATGTCATTACGAATTGCCACATATTGATAAGGATTGCCTGCTGCATTCAGGAAAGGGACGATGGTGGTGTCTACCCAATAATAAGTTCCATCTTTAGCCCGGTTTTTGATTTCTCCTTTCCAGACTTCGCCACTAGCGATAGTTTGCCACATTTCGCTAAAAAATTCTTTGGGATGATATCCTGAATTAATAATGCGGTGAGTTTTTCCCAATAGTTCAGCTCGCGAGTATTGAGAAATTTCGCAAAACTTGTCATTGATGTAGGTAATCTTACCTTGGCGATCGGTAATAGCGACGATAGAGGATTGATCCAGGGCAAACTTTACATCTGCAAGTTCTTTGAGTGTTTGCCGTAAAGAGTTGTCAGTATATTCTCCTGAATCAAAAATTTTCCTGGGGCATTTTTCTGCATTGTGTTTAATGTGGGTTACTTCGTCAAAATCTACTCGGATTGCCGCTGGTTCAAATTTTATGCCCAAAGCGGTACTAATTTCGATGATTTCTAGAAAACTAGCACATTGATAATCTGTGTCCTCATGTTGTTTAATGATTTCTTCATCAATTTCTAGTCTATCTGCCAGTTCTTTTTGGCTGATTTTTGACGCTATGCGAGCTTTAATTAAAGCATCGGGTAGTTTTTTTAAACTTTCAATGTTGATTTGAAGAGGCTGTTTTTTATCGCAATTAATCAGTCTTTCATACTCGGATATTTCTAAGTTTAATTTTTCAATTTTAGTCTGGTAAGATTCTTTGGGCAGTTTCCAGATTTTGCCTTCGGATTTTAAGGCTTCAATACTATCGAATTCAGTGATAAACTGCTGAAATTGTCGCAACCAATCTAAGGATTGCTGGTATTGTTGATGATTTTTGATAGTCATAGGTCACAGAATTGTAAAGTTATAGCAATAAGCGGTGGTATATTATTTATTATTGTATCAATTTTCTAAGATTTTATGTAAAGTTTTTATAAATAATTACCTTCTTTTGTTGACCGCGACTCCGATCGCACTCTTTGAGATCGGACGATCGCCTCAGTGATACGATCGATCTGGCGAGCCAATCTCTCTATCCCCCTAACAACCCTTTAACTCAGCCCTGATTTTCCTCAGTCCCGCTAACCTTTTGTTGGTTTTCGTCCTAGTCATGGACGATCCCTAAGCAAATGGACTTTTGGCAAATGCTGACAGAGTGTCAAAAGTTGGATAGTATTTGAGAAGCTAAACAGCGCCCATGGCGGTATCGTGCCGTAAAAGACTCTGGGCGAAGAATGTTGAAGCGGTTCTACGGCACTCCTGGAACTCAAAATGACATTCACAGCTTTTTGTTCGATTGGGAACGGAAGCTGCAACAATTAGTAAGTAACAAAAATTGATTTTAATAGAAGCTTCAGCCACTATACTAATTAGTGTAGGTTGGCATGAGGAAAATGCCAATGGTAAAAAAAAGTCGCAATGTAGCTAGTTCAGATCCAGAAAGCAAAGTCAAAATCGGACTTTCGCTCACTCCTTATAGTGCCGATCGATTGAACGCAATCGCTCGCAAGCTGGACATATCCAGGTCAGAACTCCTAGAACGCTTGGCCAAGGGTTCTCTGGAGATTTCTACCGACAAGACAAAAGTTAGTGTAACTTGGAAAAAAACGGAACAAACTCCGGTAGATGTCGCCGAATCCCCAGGGGAAACAGCCGAAGTAAGGGAAATTAATGACACCCAAACGGCTCAAACTCCAGCAGAAAATCCGACGAGTACGCAGCCAAATCCACTGCAAGCAAGTTACGAATCTTTACAACAACAGTTGACAGAACGAGAAAACTCGATCGCCCAATTGGATGCTCAACTAGCCTCCGCTAAGCAACATCTGGAACAGCAACTAGCTGAAACTGTACCAAAGTCAAGTTACGAATCTTTACAACAACAGTTGACAGAACGAGAAAACTCGATCGCCCAATTGGATGCTCAACTAGCCTCCGACAAGCAACATCTGGAACAGCAACTATCCGAAACTGTACCAAAGTCAAGTTACGAATCTTTGCAACAACAGTTGACAGAACGAGAAAACTCGATCGCCCAATTGGATGCTCAACTAGCCTCCGCTAAGCAACATCTGGAACAGCAACTAGCCGAAACTGTACCAAAGTCAAGTTACGAATCTTTGCAACAACAGTTGACAGAACGGGAAAACTCGATCGCCCAATTGGATGCTCAACTAGCCTCCGACAAGCAACATCTGGAACAGCAACTAGCTGAAACTGTACCAAAGTCAAGTTACGAATCTTTGCAACAACAGTTGACAGAACGAGAAAACTCGATCGCTCAATTGCATTCTCAACTAGCAGAAAAGCAAAATATCGAACAACAGTTGCATCAGCAATTGTCAGAACGAGAAAACTCCCTCAACTCCTTG
>NZ_JBGJZU010000092.1:0-10946 GCF_041354475.1 Microcoleus sp. | reverse complement strand
GCAACAACAGTTGACAGAACGAGAAAACTCGATCGCTCAATTGCATTCTCAACTAGCAGAAAAGCAAAATATCGAACAACAGTTGCATCAGCAATTGTCAGAACGAGAAAACTCCCTCAACTCCTTGCATTCTCAATTAGCCGAAGCCAAGCAAAATTTGGAACAGCAATTGCAGCAACAGGAATCTTTACAACAACAGTTGACAGAACGAGAAAACTCGATCGCCCAATTGCATTCTCAACTAGCAGAAAAGCAAAATCTCGAACAACAGTTGCATCAGCAATTGTCAGAACGAGAAAACTCCCTCAACTCCTTGCATTCTCAATTAGCCGAAGCCAAGCAAAATTTGGAACAGCAATTGCAGCAACAGGAATCTTGGCAACAACAGTTGACAGAACGGGAAAACTCGATCGCCCAATTGGATGCTCAACTAGCCGAAACCCAAAATCTCGAACAACAGTTGCATCAGCAATTGTCAGAACGAGAAAACTCCCTCAACTCCTTGCATTCTCAATTAGCCGAAGCCAAGCAAAATTTGGAACAGCAATTGCAGCAACAGGAATTTTTGCAACAACAGTTGACAGAACGAGAAAACTCGATCGCTCAATTGCATTCTCAACTAGCAGAAAAGCAAAATATCGAACAACAGTTGCATCAGCAATTGTCAGAACGAGAAAACTCCCTCAACTCCTTGCATTCTCAATTAGCCGAAGCCAAGCAAAATTTGGAACAGCAATTGCAGCAACAGGAATCTTGGCAACAACAGTTGACAGAACGGGAAAACTCGATCGCCCAATTGCATTCTCAACTAGCCGAAACCCAAAATCTCGAACAACAGTTGCATCAGCAATTGTCAGAACGAGAAAACTCCCTCAACTCCTTGCATTCTCAATTAGCAGAAGCCAAGCAAAATCTGGAACAGCAATTAGCCGAAACTGTACCAAAGTCAAGTTACGAAAGTTTACTTGCTCAGTTATCGGAACGAGAAACCTCCATCCAGCACTTCCAACTTCAACTAACCAAGTTGCAAGCTTTGGAAAATCAATTGAGTCAAAGTTTGGCCAAACAGCGAAATTATGATGCTTTGCAGCAGCAGTCTCAAGAACAGATAAGAACCATCAAAGGTTTACGAGAACAGCTAGCCCAACAGCAACCTGTAGCTGGCATTGGAGAAGCTTATCTCAACAAGTGGCGCCGTCCATAATTTTGATTTAGCAAAAAAAATTACTGCGCGATCGCGTTGTCTGAACCCGGACCTCTTTGTTTAACAAATCGGGGTTTAGACATCGATCGCGTTTTACGTTTTTTTGCCAAATATGAGCATAATATTAAGAAATATTACAATAAATCAATTATGGTCAGCGATCGCACCCCTGTTGGCAAATCCCGCGTCACCGTCATCGGAGCCGGAATCGGCGGGCTCACAGCAGCAGCCCTACTAGCTCGCCGAGGATACAAAGTGCTAGTCTTAGACCAGGCGATCGTCCCTGGCGGATGCGCTTCCACCTTCAAACGCAAAGGCTTTACCTTCGATGTCGGCGCCACCCAAGTCGCAGGATTGGAACCCGGAGGAATTCACCACCGCATATTCTCCGAATTAAACATCGAACTCCCAGCCGCCACACCCTGCGATCCAGCCTGTGCCGTATTTTTACCAGGAGAAAGCACACCCATTAGCGTCTGGCGAGAACCCCAAAAATGGCAACAAGAAAGACAAAAACAGTTTCCCGGTAGCGAACCATTTTGGCAATTATTATCTACATTATTCCAAGCTAGCTGGAAATTTCAAGGACGCGATCCTGTTTTACCACCCAGAAACTTCTGGGATTTCTGGCAATTAACTAAAGCTGTTCGCCCCGATACTTTGATTACCTTACCTTTCACTTTCATGACAGTGGGAGATGCTTTGCGCCTTTGCGGATTGGGCGACAATTTGCGTCTGAAAACTTTTCTCGATTTGCAATTAAAATTGTATTCTCAAGTAGATACCGAAGAAACAGCCCTACTCTACGCAGCCACAGCTTTAGGAGTCTCCCAAGCACCACAAGGATTGTATCATCTACAAGGGAGTATGCAGGTATTGAGCGATCGACTCGTAGAAGCGATCGAACGAGACGGTGGCAAAGTCCTACTCCGTCACACAGTTGAAAGTATTATCACAGCCAACGGCAAAGCTACGGGTACAACTATTCGCAATCAAAAAACTGGCGAAATATGGACAGAAACCGCCGATGATATTGTCGCCAACGTCACCGCCCAAAATCTGGTAAAATTGTTAGAAACCAATTCAAACATCTCACCAGAAATCGCCGAATTATCGGATACAAAACTTACCCAATCTTCTGATGATAGCTTGCCACCTCAAATGAATGGCTACAAATATCGAGTCGATAAATTGCCACCAGCATCCGGCGCTTTTGTCATCTATTTAGGAGTGAAAGCAAGCGCAATTCCGCCAAACTGTCCGCCTCACCTTCAGTTTCTTTATGACTACGAAGGCGAAATAGGAGAGAATAATTCCTTGTTTGTTTCTGTCAGCCATCCGGGAGATGGTAGAGCACCAACGGGAATGGCCACGCTGATTGCTTCCTCCTTTACCGATACTAGAATGTGGTGGAATTGTGCAGATTATGAAGCTTTGAAGCAAAAATATACTACCGGGGCGATCGCCCGTTTGAGCGAATATTTCAATTTAACACCAGAGGCGATCGTCCATCAAGAATCAGCTACACCCCGCACCTTTGCGCGTTATACAGCCAGAGATAGAGGCATGGTAGGAGGCATCGGCCAGCGAATACCCACCTTCGGACCCTTCGGCTTTGCCAATCGTACACCGATTCAAAACCTCTGGTTAGTCGGCGACTCCACCCATCCCGGAGAAGGAACCGCCGGCGTCTCCTATTCTGCTTTAACAGTCGTGCGCCAAATGAACGCAGAATTTTAATCTATTAATGACAACAAAACCTGTAATTGCTTTTTTCAACGGTTTAATTCAATACAGAAAACCCAAAGTATATCCTCTAGATTTCATAGATTAAGTCCATCATTTATTCACACTACTCGATGTTCAAACTATTTTTGAGGAGCATTACATGAGCAAAACCGAAGTAGAAGTGCGGCCGCCATACGTATATAGAGGTTGGCAAGCAAAACTTGCCAATTACTTTAAGTTTAACTTCTACCGCACTAATTTCCGAACAGAAATTTTGGCTGGTGTCACCACCTTCATGACCATGGGATATATCCTGGTTGTGAATCCGATCATTCTCTCAAACGCCATATTTCTGGAAAAATCCGGTGATTTATTTTCTCAATTAGTCGTAGCCACTGCCATTGCCTCAGCAATCTCTACCTTTTGCATGGCAGTTTTTGCCAACTATCCCTTTGGACTGGCACCCGGAAAGCTCATCAAGTTCCTAGAGGTACTTGGATCATTGCTGGTATATTCATTGCTCGATTCATCTTTATGGCAGTGAGGTTTCATCAATGACTTTGAAAGCGTTTCGCAGTGCAATTTTAGATTTTGTTGACGATCCTTTTTATGTGTCTGAATCGGAGAGTGTTCGCTATATTCCAGACGGATTACTGGTTTTAGAACAGGGGAAGGTCAAAGAGCTTGGTGATTATGAGTTACTAAAAGAGCAGTATGTTGGGATTCCCATTGAGTCTTATCCCGATCGTCTCCTCTTGCCTGGATTCATCGATCTACATATTCATTTTCCTCAAACTGGAATTATTGGGGCCTATGGAGAACAACTCTTAGAATGGCTAGAGAAATATATTTTTCCCACCGAGCATAAATTCAAAGATAAAGCTTATTGCGATCGCGTGGCGCCAATTTTTATCGACCAATTATTACGCAATGGTACGACAACTGCCGTTGTACTAGGAGCTGTATTTCCAGAATCAGTAGATTCATTGTTTGAGGAATGCGATCGCAGAAATCTTCGCACGATCGTAGGTAAAGTGATGATGGATCGCCATGCTCCCGATTTTCTCTGTGATACAGCCGAGTCGTCTTACTACCAGAGCAGAGCGCTCATCGAAAAATGGCACGGCAAAAATCGCTTGCTCTATGCTGTCACGCCCCGATTTGCACCAACTTCAACCCCCCAACAACTAACCTACGCCCGCCAGCTTTTAAGCGAATTTCCAGACACCTATTTGCATACGCACCTCTCTGAGAACATGAAGGAAGTGGAATGGGTGCAACAACTGTTTCCAGACAGTCAGGGCTATCTGGATGTTTACGATCGATTTGGCTTGGTGGGAGAGCGCTCCATCTTTGCCCATTGCGTTCAATTAACCGATGCTGAATTCGATCGACTGGCTCAGGCAAAAGCCGCGATTGCATTCTGTCCAACTTCTAATTTGTTCTTGGGCAGCGGATTGTTTAATATCGAGCAAGCAACCGCCAAGCACGCACCAATTAAGCTTGGTTTAGCCACCGATGTCGGAGCTGGAACCAGTTTTTCATTGTTGCAAACTGCCAGTGAAGCTTACAAAGTAGCTCAACTTCAGCAGCAAAAGCTTTCACCGTTTCAAGCCATGTTCCTAGCCACACTCGGTGGAGCAAGAGCGCTAAAGCTGGAAGATAAAATCGGCAACTTTGATGTAGGTAAAGAAGCAGACTTTGTGATTCTCAATCCACGAGCAACTCCAGTTATGGCGTTTAGAAACGAGCAAAACAATGAGCAGATGACACCAATCACCATAGAAGAATTAGGGGAGCAGCTATTCAGTACGATCGTCTTAGGCGACGACCGAACAATTGTAGCAACCTATGTTATGGGTGAACTTGTCCATGCTCAATAATATCAAATCCTCTCTTCTCTCCCTCTGTGTCCTCTGTGTTCTCTGTGGTTAAATCATTCCTATACAACGCTCAACAATATAAACGGAAAAAATGCGACTCGGTGACTATTTTAAATATCAGTCCTGTCATTCACAAAAAATCCTCAGTCTTGATGTAAAGACTGAGGTCTGATACCAAATCCGGGTTAAAAACCCCCTTTATTTCTTAGTCCGCGGAGGCGGACTTCGTTTTTGTAGTAGCGGTTTCAACCGCCGAATCATAGAGGGGGTAACAAGGCAGGATTTGGTCTGATAGCGACAGGTTTAAACCCGTCAGCTATACTCTATTACTATTTGACAGATACCTTTGCGCCCACAGCTTCAAGCTGTTTCTTCATTTCTTCAGCAGCTTCCTTAGCAATAGCTTCCTTAACTGCTTTCGGTGCGGCTTCTACCAAGTCTTTCGCTTCTTTCAAGCCCAAACCGGTAATCGCGCGGACTTCCTTGAGGATGGCAATTTTCTTGTCAGCAGGAACTTCTTCCAACATGACAGTAAATTCGGTTTGCTCTTCTACTTCTTCAGCAGCAGCTCCACCACCCATACCAGGCATCATCATCATGCCGCCGACAGGAGCAGCAGCGCTCACGCCGAAAGCTTCTTCGATTTGCTTCACCAACTCAGATGCTTCGAGCAAAGTCAAAGACTTAAGTTTTTCCAAGATTTCATCAGTTGCAGTAGACATTTGTTGAACTCCTAATTCGATTTGATTAATTGTCAGTTGTTAGTTGTCAGTTGTCAGTTGTGAATTTTAAGTTCAAGATTTATTAATTCAAAACTCAAAATTCAAAACCAAAACTATTTAAGCAGATACGCTTTCAGCTTCTGCTTCAGGTTGTGCTTCTGCTGCTACTTCTGCTGAATCGCCGTCTTTTTCAGCATAAGCTTTGAGACCGCGAGCGATCGAAGTAGGAACTTGATTGATACCCACAGCCAGCTTGGTAGCCACACCGTTGATAGCACCAGCAATTTGAGCCATGAGTTGTTCTTTCGACGGCAAATCGGCTAATGCCTTAACATCAGCTTCTTTCAGTACCCGTCCTTCCATCACGCCGCCGCGAAGTTCAGTCTTTTTCGAGACTTTTTGGAATTCTTGGTAAGCTTTAATCGCGCCGCCGATATCTTCTTGCACGAACAGAAACGCTGACGTACCAGTCAGCAATTCCTGCATCGGCTGCCAGGTTTTGTCGCCTTCAACCGCAATTCGCATCAGCGTGTTTTTTGCCACTTGGCAACTGCTGCCTTTCGGACGCAAACGCCGACGCAAATCTGTGATTTCAGCCACAGTTAAACCTTTGTAGTCGATCGCGATTACCAGTTGAGATTCGCTCAAGGTTTGCTTGAGGTCTGCAATAATCTCATTTTTTACTGCTAAACTTTTGCCCATACTTATTTCACCTCCTTTAAGGATGATCGAAAACTGACAATCAAAAACCCCGACCTGGGAGCCGGGGCAGAGAATTAAAAATTAAGAATAAAGAATTAAAAATAGTCACTTTTAAATCTTTCTATCCTGAGTTTTTAGTTCTTCAGCCTCGGCAGGAAATTAAGCGCGATCTGCACCTGCGGTCTTCAGCTTATTGATTTTGGATTAGGCTTTGACGAGAGAGCACAGAAATTAGTATTCTTTCTAGCCAGCATCAAGTTTAGTATCACGCAGGACGCTGATATCGACTTCGATCGACGGGCCCATTGTTGCGGATACATACAAACTCCGCCAGTAGCGACCTTTTGCACCAGAAGGACGGTTGCGGTCAACAGTTTCTTGCAAAGCATGAAGGTTAACCAGCAAATCTTCTGCTGAAAAAGCAGCCTTGCCAAACATAACATGAACGATGCCGGTTTTATCGGCACGGAATTCCATCTTACCACCTTTGAACTCGTTGATCGCCTGAGCAACGTCAGCAGTCACCGTCCCACCTTTGGGAGAAGGCATCAAACCGCGAGGGCCAAGCAATCGACCCAATTTTGCCACCAAGGGCATCACGTCTGGAGTCGCAATGAGGCAATCAAAATCCATCATGCCTTTCTGAATTTCCTCGATCAACTCTTCAGAACCAGCAATATCTGCACCAGCATTCAGGGCTTCTTTAACTTTTTCGCCCTTAGCAATCACCGCAACTCTGACTACTTGACCAGTTCCTTTGGGTAACGACACAGTTGTCCGCAACTGCTGGTCAGTATATTTTGGGTCAATTCCTAGACGGATGTGAGCTTCAGCCGACTCAGCAAACTTGGCTGTAGCTGTTTCTTTCAAAAGTTCCAGAGCTTCTAGTGGTAGATAGGCTCTTTCTTCAACTTTCTTTTGCAGTTCTTGCAGTCTTCGCGATACTTTCTTGACCATTTTGATTTTTTGGGGTATGTCGATTGTAGATTGTAGATTTTAGATTTTAGATTGAACTTGTCAGCCAATCCGATATCTAAAATTTGTTCGATTCCTAGCGAAGCTTTGCTTCTCCCCCTGAATCGAACGATTTTGGATTTTAGATTTTGGATTAAAGAATTGAAGATTTTACCTTCACAATCAGGAATTACTGCCGACTATCAACTATCAACTGTCAACTATCAACTGACCCTTCGACTACGCTCAGGGAACTGCAACTATCAACTGTCAACTGCCAACTGTCAACTGTCACCTGACTTCAATCCGCGATCGCCACGCCCATATTCTTAGCCGTTCCAGCCACAATTTTCATGGCCGCCTCAACATCATTAGCATTAAGGTCAGGCATTTTTGTTTCCGCAATTTCTCGCAGTTGAGCTTGGGTAATCTTGCCTACTTGCTTGCGATTAGGTTCTCCCGAACCTTTTGCAATCCCAGCCGCTTTTTGAATCAAAACCGACGCCGGCGGGGTTTTGAGAATAAACGTAAAACTGCGGTCTTCAAAAACCGAAATTTCTACTGGAACCACTAAACCCGCTTGGTCTGCGGTTCTAGCATTGTACTCCTTGCAAAACATCATGATATTGACGCCATGCTGACCCAAGGCCGGGCCGATGGGAGGAGCTGGGTTGGCTTTTCCCGCCGTAATCGCCAACTTAATTACTGCAACAACTTTCTTTGCCATTAGTTAGTTCTGTTTCTGAACCTGATTGAACTCTAATTCTACAGGCGTATCGCGCCCAAAAATCGAGAGTAAAACTTTGAGCTTGTTCCGTTCCGGGCTAACTTCAATCACATCACCTTCAAAATCCTTAAATGGCCCGGAAAGTACCACAACGTGGTCTCCTGTTGCCATCGATACTTTGACAACTGGTTCTGATTCCTGAGCATTTCTGAAGATCCGTTCTACTTCTGAGTGACTCAGAGGTAGCGGTTTGACGTGACCCCTGCCGCGCCCGTAGCGGCGTTTTTGCTCTGCCCCGACAAAGTTAATTACGTTCGGGGTATTTTTGATCACCTGCCACGTATCCTCGTCCATAAACATACGGATGAGTACATAGCCGGGAAAGATTTTTTCGTCTGACTGCCGTCTGGAACCGTCTTTACCGACTTTGATCGCCGGAGTTTGCGGAATTTCCACTTGAACAATGCGATCGGCAACATCCAAAGTTTGAATCCGCTGCTGTAAGTTTGCCTTCACCCGCTTTTCACAGCCGGAAGCAACCTGAACAGCATACCAGCGAGCCACGATCGCCGGAACCTCTGGCGAGCCTTTTTCTGCGGTGGTTTCTGTGGAATACTCAGATTCTTCTGATGCAAAAGTCATGGTCCAAACACCTTTGCTGCGCCCCAGTTAAAGAAGTTATCCACCAAGTAGATCAGGCTTGCTGAGAGGATTACCATCAAAAGCACTGCCAAAGACTCGCTGATTAGCTGCTGGCGACTCGGCCAAACCACCTTATCGAGTTCTTCTCTCGTTTCCTTAAAAAAACCCGCAGGGTCAAACCCAGGCGCTGTTATTTCTTGAGTTTCTTGAGCTTCGTCTTTTTTTGCCACAATTGAATCCCCCTTGCGATTTCAGATTTTAGATTTTAGATTTTAGATTGTGTCAGTGGCGATCGGGTCTCAGATTTTTTGACACTAACCACTTAGCCCAATTTCCATCTCAAATCTAAAGCAACCACTTGACAAGCCAAATCTATCTGAGCTTGACATTCCCCGACAATCAGGCGCGGGGATTCTTGGTTCAACGAAACCACTTAACCTAGATTCCTGCCGTCATCTAGATTAGACGTGGGATTCTCCCCAAGCGTTAATTCGGGTCTGCCCTACCCTATTTGCATTGCTGCAAGTCCTGATTTTTGCGAACCGCCCACAAAAATTAATTCTACCCAAAAGCTTGAGATTTCCGCTGTTACCAGCTAATAATCCGGGCGCTTTCGGGCAGAATTTAAGTTTTGGTGATTCAGCGCGCCCTGGAGGACTTGAACCCCCGACATCAGGTTTTGGAGACCTGCGTTCTACCAACTGAACTAAGAGCGCACAGGTGAGGTTGCGAATATTTGCTTAACCTCTAGAATTTTATTCTAACACAGTGCGCTCGTAAATTGGAAACTTTTTTTTAAAATTTAGCAATTTCCAATTTCTGAATGGGGAATAGCCTGAGTGCATTCCTAAAGAGAGCGATCGAAGCGCTGTTTGACGCGGGTAGCTTTGCCCACCCGATCGCGCAGGTAGTACAGCTTGGCTCTGCGGACTTTCCCGCGTCGCATCACTTGGATCGTGGCAATCCGGGGCGAGTGAATCAAAAACACCCGTTCTACACCCACACCCTGAAATACACGGCGCACAGTAATAGTTTCATTAATTCCGCCGTTACGCATGGCAATCACAGTGCCTTCGTAGGGCTGAACCCGTTCTTTATTGCCCTCTTTAATTTTCACTCCGACTCGCACTGTGTCGCCGACGTAAATTTCGGGGAGCACTTTGCTGAGTTCTACCTTGACTCTATCTATTTCTTCCATCTCCAGGGAGCGGATTATTTCTGCGCCTTTCATAAGATTTTCCAAAACTCACAATCCCTTATCATATATCGAACTGCCAGTTTTATGTCAAAAAAACTTTATGTTAAATATTTCTGTGGGCGAAATTCTGCCCCTGTTGGCGATCGCAGCACTAGCTTTGTACGTCGCGGCCAATTTGGGTGCTAACGATGTCGCTAACTCCATGGGAACATCGGTAGGCTCAAAAGCGCTAACGCTCAAGCAGGCAATAATTGTGGCTGGCATACTGGAATTCACAGGTGCGGTGCTTTTCGGCAAAGGAGTTTCCGAAACTCTGGCAACGGGAGTAGTAAATCCAGAAGTATTTGCCAGGGAGCCCCAAGTATTTTTAATCGGGATGGTGTCAGTGCTAGCAGCTTGTGGTTTATGGCTGCAAATCGCTACCCGTCTGGGTTTACCAGTTTCTTCATCTCATGCGGTTGTAGGTGCGATCGCCGGTTTTAGCTGGGTAGCTGCGGGCATTGGTGCTGTTGACTGGGTAACTATCGGGACTATTTCCCTAACTTGGCTGGCGACACCATTCGCCAGTGGTGCTTTAGCCGCCATATTTTACAGTTTAGTCAAGTATTCGATGCTCGATCGACCCGACCCTCTAGATCGAATGCGCGAATGGATACCTTGGCTGAGTACAGCAATGCTGAGCATATTTGGGGTCATTGTATTGCCCTCTGTTGTTGATGTGGCCTTTGTGCAGACAGGAATTTTGGCCCAAATCCACCACAGATTTGGCTGGAATATTCCAGTACAGGATGTGACGATTGGCCTTGGGGCGATCGCAACTATGGTTTTGACCCAAACTAGCTGGCAAAAATTAGCATCAGCAGGAACTCCCGTTGAGGGGAAGCAAGAGGGAACTCCCCCCTACCCCCCCCAAGGGGGGAAGCAAGAAGGAACTCCCTTTGGGGGGAATCAAGAGGGAACCCCCCCCTACCCCCCCCAAGGGGGGAATCAAGAAGGAACTCCCTTTGGGGGGAATCAAGAAGGAACCCCCCCCTACCCCCCCCTTGGGGGGAATCAAGAGGGAACTCCCGTTGGGGGGAAGCAAGAGGGAACCCCCCCCTACCCCCCCCAAGGGGGGAAGCAAGAAGGAACTCCCTTTGGGGGGAATCAAGAGGGAACCCCCCCCTACCCCCCCCTTGGGGGGAAT
>NZ_JBGJZU010000091.1:0-25255 GCF_041354475.1 Microcoleus sp. | reverse complement strand
TAAGCGCAATTGCAATATCTTTTATAAGGGTAGTTGTTTTGAGCGTGTAGAGGTGATTTGATAGCACCTTTGAGAGTTTTCGGATTCATTCAAGAATCCCCGTGGCTTCAGCCCTGGGGAGTATCAACAACTTTCGTCCGCGCCACGCGAGACTAAGAATGCAACTAACCCGCGCAGGCGGGTTTTGTCTGTGTAGAAGCGAATTCTATTCGCCCAATATTTGCCTAAAATTATGAATAAAATTAATCAAAAATTATGGATTATTATGAATCAGACTCACCGCCAGCGGATGTAGCTAGCGGCGAGTCTTTAACGTTAGAACAGGCGATCGCCAATCTCCGCTCCCAAGATTACAGCCTCCGCTATTACGCTGCATGGTGGGTGGGCAGATTTCGAGTTAAAGAACCGAGAGTGATTGCAGCTCTAATTGCTGCTTTGCAAGAAGAATCGGAACAAACAAAAATTGGCGATTATTCTCTGTTGCGAAATGCAGCGCGAGCTCTGGGAAAATTGGGTGACAAACAAGCATTGCCGGCACTAATTCAGTGCTTGGAATGTGAGGATTATTACGTGCGGGAAGCGGCGGCTCAAGCTCTAGAAATGCTGGGCGATCGGGATGCGATCGGGGCACTGATGAAACTATTAGATGGGGGAGTGCCAGCAGCCGTGCGCGTGCCGGGAAAATCCCACTTAGTGCAACCCTATGACTCAGTAATTGAAGCTTTGGGGACCCTGCAAGCTGAGGAAGCGCTACCAGTAATTCAACCTTTTTTAGAACATTCTGTCGAGCGGGTACAGTACGCGGCAGCGCGGGCGATGTATCAGTTAACTGGGGAATCAGTTTACGGAGAACGGTTGGTGACTGCTTTGAATGGGGATAATTTGCAGTTGAGACGATCGGCTTTAATGGACTTAGGGGCGATCGGCTATTTGCCCGGAGCTCAAGCCATCTCTGAAACTTTAGCCGAAAATAGCATGAAATTGATTGCCCTAAAAGGAGTTTTGGAGCATCATCTCCAACAACAAGCATCACTATCTTTGTCCGATGAAGCTATCCATGTGATGAACTTAATGGATAGCCTTTTATAACTTATGACTAATCAACTAATTCAAGCTGTAGAACAAGCAGATTCTGCCGAGGGCTTGTTAAACTCAGTCAAAGCACTGGCAGTCGCTGGCTCAAAAGAAGCAATTCCCACCTTAATTACAGTGCTCGGCTACAACAACCCAGGGGCAGCAGTTGCCGCCGTGGACGGGCTGATTCAAGTCGGAGAACCTGCCGTACTTCCCCTGCTAGAACAGCTTGATGGCTACAATTACGGAGCCAGGGCTTGGGCGGTGAGAGCCTTGGCGGGCATTGGAGACCCCAGAGGTTTAAATATTTTGCTCGATGCAGCAGCCAATGACTTTGCTTTGAGCGTGCGACGGGCGGCGGCTAGGGGTTTGGGAACCATTTGTTGGGAACTGATGCCCGCAGCACAAATTCCCGAAGCTCAAAAAAACGCATCCCAAACGCTGCTGCAAGCCTCCCAAGACCCCGAATGGGTGGTGCGCTACGCAGCAGTAGGTGGTTTGCAAGCTTTGGTTAGTGCTGCTGTTCAACCGGATTGGCTGTCGCAAGTTTTGAGTAGACTTGAGGAAATAGCCTCTGGTGATGAAACTTCTTCAGTTAGGGCACGGGCCATGCTTGCTCAACAAAAATTGTTACCGGGCTAGGGTTTGGGCGATCGTCTCTTCCAAGTCCCCTTGACCGAGAGTGGTTAATATAAAGACTTCTTGTACAGTTTTGCCCTGTCTGGCGATGATTTTAAATCCCCCACGGATGGGTACTGACACTCTTAATGTCATGTGCGGGATGTGACCTTTAACTTTGTTAATGACACCGGGAGTAATGGTTTGAATGCCAATTTTTTGAGTCAGTCGCTCTAAAATTGGTATCAATCCGTCAAGATGGGTAGAGTGATTCCAAACTAAGCGGCCTTTAGATTGTGGGTTCATAGCTTTTTTACCAATTCAACATACCCAGTCTAAGCCACCCCCGACGGTGAGGAATTGTCAATTCCCTGAACTTACCCATCAATTAAGACGTGATTAATTGCTCAAACCATTGTTTTGACTGCTTTTGCCTTCCTGTTCCCATTTTTGAGCCTGTCATAAAAATAAATGAAATCTTGGCAAGGCTCAATTGTAGCTCAGAAAAAGCAGTCATCAACCTATTCACAGTCAATCGTCAACAATCATTTCTGAGTGCTAGGGCGATCGATATTTAAATTGGAAACAATTTTACAAAATGTCAAGTTCACAAAATTAGGCGATCGACTCTGATAAAATTTAGTCGAGACAAATTTTTTGAGCAAAGACCTATGTCAGAATTTCTAGACTTTCTCAGACATCAGTTTGCCTACGTTGCGGTTGGGGAATTTAAACCAGGCAAATTTAAAGCAGCAGAAGAACTTTTTGAAAAAGCGGTTGCAACTTACGTCACAGGTTTCAAGGGCGCATACTTGCTGCAATTACCTAATACAGACAAAGGTATTGCGATCGTTTTTTGGGAAAGCGTAGATGAAATGGCTGCTAACCATAGCGAAGCTTATCAGGAAATCTTAAATAAAATGACGCCTTTGTTTGTGAAAATACCAGACAGTGATGTTTATGAAATTGTTAGTGAAATTAAGCCAAAAAGTGAATAGACTTGGCTGTTGGGTATGTTGAATTGCTACTGGACTGAGAATATGGTAATGGGTAATATCAAATCCGGTAGCATCGTCCTGTATTCATCTCTCTTATCTCCCTCTGTGTTCTCTGCGTTCTCTGTGGTTAAATCATTCCGATGCAACCGGAAACAATATAATATCGAATTGTAGGGGAGCATCCCGATTTTGCATAGGCGAAGCATGACCTCCGTAAATCTCTGGTTATAACTAATAAATTGTCTGCGGTCATGCTTCGCCCCTACGAATATATTTACAAAACACAGATGCACCCAATTGTAGGGTGCGTCATGTAAGTGTTTTGAACAATTTAGGTGTTGGGGATTTGACGAACCTTACTTTTAATTGATAAGTAGAAGGAAGAAGGAAGAGGCCACCCCCCCCTGCCCCCCCCAAGGGGGGAAGATCGATGTGAAGAATAGCAAACCAGTCAGTTTTTGAGCGATTTGGATCTTGCATTTAATTAGGTGGACTTACTTACTAGCCTCAAGAAGTCTGGCATCGGGATATTCTATGGCAAGATTTTAGGCTATAGAAATTTTAGGAGACAGGTAAACGTCTTGAATGGCGTTAAATAATTTTACCCCTTCTTCAAAGGGTCTCTGAAAGGTTTTACGTCCAGAAATTAAACCGCAACCCCCAGCGCGTTTGTTAATTACTGCCGTGCGAATGGCTTCTGCAAAATCGGTTTTTCCTGAAGCACCGCCGGAATTAATTAAACCCATCCTTCCCGCATAACAGTTGAGGACTTGATAGCGAGTGAGATCGATCGGGTGATCCGTCGTCAAATCCGAATAAACCCGCTTGTCGGTTTTGCCGTAACTGTTACCGCTAGCTTTAGCAACAGCTTCGTAACCGTGGTTGCACTCTGGTAATTTCTGCTTAATAATGTCAGCTTGAATTGTCACACCCAAGTGATTTGCTTGGCCAGTCAAATCCGCTGCAAGGTGATAATCTTTGTCTTGTTTAAAGATGTCGTTGCGGAGATAACACCACAGAATTGTCGCCATTCCGTATTCGTGAGCATGAGCAAAAGCTTGACTGACTTCTTGGATTTGTCTGGTGGATTCTGGCGACCCAAAATAGATTGTGGCTCCGACTGCAACGGCTCCCAAATTCCAAGCTTGTTCGACGGAAGCAAACATTATTTGGTCGTATTGATTGGGATAAGTTAGCAATTCGTTGTGATTTAGCTTGACAATGAAAGGGATTTTGTGCGCGTATTTACGAGATACACTTCCCAAAACTCCTAGGGTAGTGGCGACAGCATTGCATCCGGCAGAAATTGCTAATTTAATGATATTTTCGCTGTCAAAATAGATGGGATTGGGTGCGAAAGAAGCGCCGGCTGAGTGTTCGATTCCTTGGTCTACGGGCAGGATAGATAAATAGCCGGTATTTGCCAAGCGTCCGCTAGAATATAGTTGCTGAAGAGAGCGGAGGACTTGAGGCGATCGATCGGTTTGAGCGAAAATGCGATCGACCCAATCCGGGCCGGGTAGGTGCAATAAATCTTTAGAAACTTTCGCTTGATAGCCCAGCAAGTCTTCTGCTTCATCGCCGAGCCAAGACTCGATGGAATTGGAAACTGATAGTGTAGCTGTCATACAGATTTCCCCTTCAATTTCAATGGTAGGCTGATGATTGTAGTCATTAGCCTTGCTGGTATTGTAGCAAAAAAATCCTAGTTGCCATCCGGGGGAATATCAGGAAAGTTTTTAATCAGATTAGAGACAAGAGCAACTTTGACGCGCTACTCTAGAATAAGCTGGCAGCTCAACAGCAGCTCAAGTACCAGCGATCGATTCACAACTTCGCCATCAAAATGTCACACATATACTTTGATTCTGACAACGGTCACAAATCCTTTGAGATGCCCGGTGCTCGGCCGCATTACAATCCCGATCGCCCCGGTCAAGTAGAGCATATTTTCCTGGACTTAGTGCTGGATATTCCCAAACAAAGCTTTCACGGTACTTGCAGCGTCCGCATCAATCCAGTGCGCAGCGGTATTGACAAATTAACCTTAGATGCCGTTAACCTAAAAATTAAATCAGTAAAAGTCGGCAACATCGAGCAAAGTTTTGAGAGTGATGGCGAATTTCTAGAAATTCAACTACAAGAACCAACAGCAGCCTACAAACCAATTACTATTGCGATCGACTATGCAGTCGAAAAACCCCAGCGAGGTCTTTATTTCGTCGGTCCAGACAAGCACTACCCCGATAAACCAACTCAAGTTTGGACGCAAGGCGAAGATGAAGATTCGCGCTTTTGGTTTCCCTGTTTCGACTATCCCGGACAACTGGCAACTTCCGAAATTAAAGTACAAGTTCCCAAACAACTTTTTGCTATTTCTAACGGGGAATTAATCAACACAGAAACCAAGGGAGATGATAAAATTTATCACTGGTTGCAAAAACAGGTTCATCCCAGCTATTTGATGACTTTAGCTGTGGGAGATTTTGCGGAAATTAAAGATGAGTGGAACGGCAAACCTGTTAATTATTACGTGGAAAGAAGCCGGGAAGCTGATGCCAAACGCACCATGGGCAAAACGCCTCAAATGATTGAATTTTTCTCTCAGACATTTGGCTACCCTTACCCGTTTCCGAAATACGCTCAAGTCTGCGTGGATGATTTCATCTTCGGGGGGATGGAAAATACTTCGACAACTTTGCTAACAGATAGGTGCTTGTTAGACGAACGCGCTACTCTTGATAATCGAGGTTCGGAAAGCTTGGTTGCTCATGAATTAGCTCACCAATGGTTTGGCGATTTGGTAGTCATCAAACACTGGTCTCATGCTTGGATAAAAGAAGGCATGGCTTCTTATTGCGAGGTGCTGTGGACTGATAAAGAATACGGCAAAGAAGACGCGGCTTACTATATGTTAAATGAGGCGCGCAATTATTTAGCTGAAGATAGTGCTCGCTACCGTCGCCCGATGGTCACTCACGTTTACCGGGAGGCGATCGAATTGTACGATCGCCATTTGTACGAAAAAGGCGCTTGCGTATATCACATGATCCGCGCCGAGTTGGGCGATGAGTTGTTTTACAAAGCTATTCAGACTTTTGTCCAGGACAATGCTCACAAAACTGTAGAAACTATTGATTTGTTGCGGGCGATCGAAAAAGCGACTGGCCGCAATTTAATGTTTTTGTTTGACCAGTACGTTTATCGTGGCGGTCATCCAGATTACAAAGTTGCTTATTCTTGGGATGGAGATAACAAATTAGCGAAAGTTACTGTAACCCAAACTCAGATCAAAGAACCGAAAAATGGGAATGCTAACAGTAAGGATGTATTCGATCTCAAAATTCCGATCGGCTTCGGTTACAAGCCGGAAAAATCAGACAACGATGAGAGTTCTGCATCCTCTGGGCCGAATCTGAAAACTTTTACAGTGCGCGTCTACGAACGGGAGCAAAGTTTCTATTTTCCTCTGGAACAAAAGCCAGCATTCATTAGTTTTGATGTGGGAAATAAATACTTAAAAACAGTTAGTTTAGAGTTTCCGGTTGCCGAACTAAAAGCTCAGTTACAATTCGATCCTGACCCTGTTTCCCGGATTTATGCAGCCCAAGCTTTGGCGAAAAAGGGAGGATTGGAGGTCGTGCATACGCTGTCAGAAGTTCTGAAGAAGGAGCCGTTTTGGGCGGTGCGTGCGGAAGTTGCAGGCTATTTAGTAGAAATTAAACTCGACCAAGTTTTTGAAGGCTTGGTAACTGGTTTGAAGGATAAAGATGCTCGTGTTCGCCGTGCTGTGGTGGGGGCGCTGGGTAAAATCAAAACTCACGACAGCTATAAAGCTTTGAGATCTATTGTTGAAAAAGGGGATGCTAGCTATTATGTAGAAGCAGCCGCTGCGAGTGCGATCGGGGGAATTGCAGGGGCTAACCTCGATGAAAAACCGACTGACGAACAGGTACTGAAAGAGTTAAAATTGGTGCTGAAAGAGCGTCAAGGGTGGAATGAGGTGGTGCGATCGGGGGCGATATCCGGTTTGGCGCAAATGAAAACCTCTGAAGACGCGCTGCATCTGATTTTGAAATACACAGCCATTGGTACTCCCCAAGCTTTGCGCTTGGGTGCAATTCGTGCTTTGGGTACAATTTCAACAGGTCAAACTAATATCAATTTAGAACGGATTTTGCAGCGGCTGGCAGAATTGTCTAGAGAGACCTTTTTCTTGACTCAAGTATCTGTAGTTGCAGCATTAGGACAAATGGAAACTCGCAAAGCAATGCGGATTTTGCGTGGTTTGGCTGACCAAACTCCCGATGGCCGTGTCCGTCGGATGGCTGATGAAGCTGTGCAAAGAGTGCAGAAAAATGCTGGTTCTGATGCAGCAGTGAAGCAGTTGCGTGAGGAATTAGACCAGGTGAAAAAGGATAATCAAGATTTGAAGAGTCGTTTGGAAAGTTTGGAGGCTAAGTCGAAACAAGATTAGGTTAAGTAGATAAACCTAAAAAACCCGGTTTCTTCGATAAATTTCGATTTATGTGAGATATTGAGGAAGAAACCGGGTGTTTGACATCGTGCGTAAGTTATGTAAAATCTGGGTGCAATTTTTGTTTTTAGTTTTCAACTGTCAATTAAGTTGAACCAGTTTTTGCATGAAAATATGTTTCATAAATAATGAGTACCAGAACAATTGTATTGGTGGAACAATCGGGGGTAATTCCCTACCGCATTATGGACGGTAAAATTGAAGTAATGTTGATTACTTCTTCGGGAGGTAAGCGTTGGGTAATTCCGAAAGGTTTGATTGAACCTGACATGACTCCCGAAGATTCGGCGGCAAAGGAAGCTTGGGAGGAAGCAGGTGTATTGGGTCGAGTGTTTCCAGATTTGATGGGGACTTACGAATACTATAAGTCTGGTTGTACTTGGCAAGTAGATGTATTTTTACTGCAAGTAGAAACGGTGGTGAAAAATTGGCCGGAAGCTTATAAGAGAAAGCGGCAGTGGGTGAGTATTCCTAAAGCAATTAAGCGGGTTGATGAACCGGAATTGAAATTGATTCTTGGGGGTTTGCCGCCTAGATTTTGGTAAAAATGAGTCCGGCGGTTGAAACCGCGTCTTGTCAAACAAAGTCCGCCTGCGCGGACTAAGATAAGAAGTAAATTAAGGCTCAAAAAGTCTACACAAACAAAGTCCGGCGGTTGAAACCGCGTCTTGTCAAACAAAGTCCGCCTGCGCGGACTAAGATAAGAAGTAAATTAAGCATTAGCTGACAGGAAAGGAAGGCTTTCTGCTAAGTTATCTTTAACTTCTATTCCCTGTTTCATCGCCCAAAATTGGCTCAAAAAGTGGATTTGGCGCAAGCCAACAATTAAATTTAAACCAGGTATGAAAATCCACCAAACTGTTAGTGGTTCTTTGATTCCTTCTTGGCGATACAGTTCGTTTACTGTGTTGTAAAGTTTGAATTGTACGATGTAAATCCAAGCAATGCCTAGGAAGGAAAACCAACCAAACCATCCGGGAACGTCGGGATCGTAGATTCGCAAAGCTTGGGGAATGGCTACTCCTAACACAAAGGGTAGCAAGCAGAGGGTTCCTGACCACCCGGTGCCGTTATAGCGGCGCAACTCTTCTTGAATAATCCATTTATACCATCCGTAGTACAGCAGCAAGGTGGCTGCGGATAGCAAAATTACTTTCCACAAGGAGCGGGGTTTACCTAAAGGTTTTTCGGACATATTGAAAGTAAGAGATGGATGGCAATCTTGATTATATTAAGATTTGTTAATTATTGCAAAATCATTTCTCGAATTGTGCGTGCTGTGGCGGGGGCGAGTAATACGCCGTTGCGATAGTGGCCGCTGGCGATGAGGATGTTGCTGTTACTGGAAAGTCGATCGATAATTGGTGCGGGTCGTTTTTCCGGGCGTGGGCGCAAACCTGACCATTGCTTGATAATCTCGGCTGTTGCTATGGCTGGACAAAGGGCGATCGCCTTTTCCATGACTTGCTGCAACATATCAGCATTCGCCTGAATTTCCTCGCTATTTACCGGAAACTCCACCGTCGCCCCTACCCAATATTCCTGATTTTCCAATGGCACAATATGGACGTCATTGCAAGTAATTACTGGGGCAAAATCAGGATTTTCTAGAGGTTTGGGCGATCGCAAATGTAGCGCTTGTCCTAACACCGGCCGAATGTCAACCAATTGATTTAATGATGCGGTTAAAGCCGAAGAACCTAAACCAGCAGCTACAATTAGCCAATCGAATTCTAAATTTTCTACATTTGTTTGAATCTGACATTTTAGACCATTTTCAATCACAGGCAAGATGTCTGTTCCACAAGGCTCTACATTGGTTGTGGCGTGGGTATCTTGTCCGCCCATGAGGCCTTGAACTTCTACCCCAAAGTCAAAATTAACTCCTTTGAGCTTAGCAGCCTCAACTAAAGCTAAAGTCAGGGCTGTGGGATCGACTTGTCGATCGCGAGGTGAATAAATAGCACCAATAATAGGATGATTGAGGTTAAGATGAGGATTGCGATCGCGCACTTGCTCCACATCCCAAATTTCCAATTCCCAACCTTGAGACTGGCGAGTGGCTTGCAACTTTTCCCACTTACTGAAATCCTCTCCCTCGGAACAAAGCATCAAAATTCCCTGTTTGTTAAAAGGAATTTTCCGCCCCGTCATTGCTTCTAATTCAGGAATCAGAGTTTCGTAATGCTGAAGGCTAGTTTCTCTTAACTGCCAATTTCTGCCCTTGGTTTTGTGGCTAATTATTCCCATCAACACACCGAGGGCTGCACCGGTGGATGCTTGTGCTGGTGGCTGTTTGTCGAATACCGTGATTTTCAGTTCGGGATAGTGGCTCAGTTCAAAGGCGATCGATGCTCCGACAATACCACATCCAATAATTGCAATACGAACCATTCGATTTGAGATTTTTGATTTTGGATTTTGGATTTTAGATTTTACTTGTTACCAGGCAGAGCCTGGTAACACAGATCCGGAGGCTCTGCCTCCAATTTGACTACTCTCAGAGCGAGGCAGAGCCTCTGGACATGGGTTCCCAGGCTAGAGCCTGGGAACCAGTAAGCAGTAGCTCGACAGTGATTAAGCTTTAGGAATTAGCTGCAAGAAAGCATCAAAATCCTTGACTGCTTTTTGATAGCTGCTGGTAACTTTTGCATAGTCAAGATCCTTAGCAGCAATATCAATATTCACCAAATCTGCAAACAAACTCTTGGTTAAATCAACGGCTTGTTGTTGATCTTTAGGTAACAAACTTACAGATACGGTTTTCATTGCGCCCCGCAAGTCCCCCAGAGGACCATGAATGTAAGTTCTGGTATCAACCCAGTTGCGTTTTTGAATTAGAGTTCCCAGGTTATCCATGCGCGATCGCAATTCTGTCAGAGTAGGAACATAACGCTGAATTTGCTGAACCTGCGCTGCTGTGTAAGTGGTGGGAACTTTTGCTTCCACACTGCTGCAACTTACGAGAAATGCCATCAGAAATGACATCATTAAGGCAAGGATTGAACGGAGACGAATCATGTCGATTTTAGATTTTAGATTTTAGATGGCTCGTTGCGATCGAATACAGGTCCTACGGAAAGATCGTTCCCCGGCTCTGCCTGGGAACGCATATCCAGAGGCTCTGCCTCGCTCACCGAACACCGAAAGTGAGGTACAAAATGTTAGTTTACCTCTTTTCGGCGCAGAAAACCAATTAGAGCATCACCAACTTTTTCTGACCAATGTTCTTGAGGATAATGCCCTGCTTGTTCCACTTTGACCAACTCTGCATTTGGCAAGGAACTAACTAACTTTTGAACTGGTTCCACACTCAGCCAAGGGTCGGTTAATCCCCATACAAATAAGGTTGGTCTAGTCCATGCTGAAAATCCTGATTCAATTTCGGCCATTGACTGTGGCAATTGAATGTTGCGGACTGTGTTCATGAGCGATCGCCCCGCATCGGAACTCTTCAAAAATGGACGGCGATAAACATCTAAATCCTTGTCTGATATGATTTGGCGACAGCCACCTTCTAAGGTTCTGTCCACCAAAAGTGGGTCTTGGGTCATCATATCACCAATAAAAGGCAGTCCTAATTGCTGCATTTTCCAAGGTAATTTTATATCTGCTGAAACAGGTGTATTAATGACTGCTAAACGTTCAATTTTATCGGGGTTGCGCAGGGCATATTGAATGCCTGCGGAAGCTAAAAATCCTTGGACTATTAGGTAAAATTTGTCTATTTCTAAAGCTTGAATAAAATCAGCTAATGCTTCAACAAAAGCATCGGGAGTGTAGGCAAAGTCGCGTTTGTCTGGTTTGGTCGATCGCCCATAACCGATCCAATCTGGTGCGATCGCCCGAAACCCGTTTGTCGCTAAATCGGGCATGATAGCAGTCCAAGTAAAACTCTGAGATGGCAAACCGTGCAGTAACAGCACAGGATCTTTATCAGTTTTGTTAAGCGGATTTGTTTCTCGATAAAACCATTCCAGGGACCCGGACTGGATTGTCTTTTCGTCAATTGACATTATTTTAAGAATGGGGAATGGGGAATGGGGAATGGGGAATGGGGAATTGGGAATTGGGAATTGGGAATTGGGAATTGGGAATGGGGAATTGGGAATTGGGAATTGGGAATCAGAAACGGCTAAAGCATCTTGGCAGTTGGTATCTATCAAACAAGAGGGCGGGGAACACCCGCCCTCATTACCTAGTAGTAGAATGTCTAGGACACTTTACTGGCGATCGAGTTAAAGCCACTCTTAGAAATTCATTTCAGCAGCTTGAACTTTTTCGACCTGTTTCTTCTTGAGAACCAGCATGATTTGAGCCAACATGGTCAAGGCCAAGAAAGCCATCAACCCTTTAACGCGATCGGCACTTTGCAGCACAATCTCAACATCTTTTTGACCAAACCCGCCCACATTAGGATTGTTTGTCAAAGCTTCACCTGCTGTCACAGTTTGTCCTTCAGAAACAAGCAGTTCAGGGCCCGGAGGAATTGTCTCAACAACTGCTTCACCTTCTGTCGGTAGAATTGTTACTTCATAACCGCCATCTTCTGGTGTGGAAATTTTAGAAATTGTACCAGCTACCGAAGCATTATAAACAGTATTATTGCTTTTTGCGCCAGTAGGATAAACCTGACCGCGACCGCGGTTGCCGCCGACATAAATTAGGTATTTACCAAAGTGAACGGACTTGTCAGTTGCTGGATTTGGCGACAAAACTGGGAATACCAATTCTTTGTACTGATCTCCTGGCAGTGGGCCCACTAAAACAATATTTTCTTGGGTTTCGCTGTAAGGTTGGAAGTAAAGATCGCCGACTTTTTCCTTCATTTCTTCAGGAATTCTGTCTTCGGGAGCAATTTTGAAACCTTCGGGCAACATCACAACAGCGCCCACATTCAAGCCACCTTTGCTACCATCGCCAACTACTTGTTGAACGTTGGTATCGTAGGGAACTTTGACAATAGCTTCAAAAACTGTGTCCGGCAAAACAGATTGGGGTACTTCTACTTCGGTGGGTTTGGCGCCGAGGTGACAGTTAGCGCAAACAATTTTGCCCGTTGCTTCGCGGGGAGTCGCGGGTGCTGTTTGCTGAGCCCAGAAAGGATAGGCAAGTGCTGCTTGGGGAAGTGCGATGTCGCTGCTGAGGAAAAATGCGGCGGCGGCGATCGCAACTATGGCAGTTTTGGCGATCGTCCGAACACTGCGACGAAAAATCGCAGATAAATTAATTTGTGGCATCAGAGTATTCAATCTCAAAGGTCTAACAATTTAGTCATTGGTCATTAGTCATTTGTCATTGGTTATTAGTCCTTGGTCATTAGTCCTTGGTCCTTGGTCATTAGTTGTTAGTTATGCGCATCGAAATATTTCCCAACTCCGACATTTTTACCTACTAACTAATGACTGCTGACTGCTGACTAATGACTAATAACTATGACCACCAAGGGGCTTCCCCGGTGCGGAAGTCAGTTTCTGTCCAAGGAGTAAAAGCCAGCTTGTCATCTGCGACAGTGGCGTGGGCCAGGGCCAGAGACAAAGGTGCTGGACCCCGTACCACTTTGCCCTCACTGTTGTATTGAGAACCGTGGCAAGGACAGATAAACTTGTTTTCGCTAGCATTCCAAGGTACGACGCAGCCCAAGTGAGTGCAGACTGCATTGATGCCGTATTCGGCCACAGATAAGTCTTTTTCCACCACAATATAAGTGGGGTCTCCTTTGAGACCTTGAGCTAGGCTACGATCGCCCGCGGGATGGGAAGCCAAATATTCACTGACTACGATGTCGTTACCCAGGGCATCTTTAGCTGTTACCCCGCCACCTGCGGCTCCACTCGAAGGAGGAATAAAATAGTTGACAACAGGATAGAGTGCGCCCAGTGCCACACCTGTGACAGTACCGAACGTCAGCAAATTCATAAATTGGCGACGCCCCATATCGGGGACATCGGGATTTCCAGCAGAAGTTTGAGCCATGACCTGCCTTTGCGTTTTTAAGTTACGTTTGTTTGCGAGCTGTAGCTGTGAATCTGTTATGTGCAGACAACGGCAATCATTGCGGTCTGCTTTCACTTTCATCTCGGCTGTGAAAATTCCTTTTAAGAATGCAGCTTCCAGCCTTTATTAGAGTATTATTACATTTTTTGAACTTTGTCTTTTATTGTTTAAGAAATTCACTCAGGAGAAACCATGACGGGCAAGGATTTACACCAGCTATTAATACAAAAATGGGGAAAATCTTACGATATCAGATTGCGGCGGACGCGGGGCAAGATTTTTGTCCAAGTTATGTGGAGGTATCTGGAACAGGTGTCTTTCCCGATGACGGAGGCTGATTATTTTGAGCATTTAGACGCAGTGGCCAATTACCTCAACGGCTGGGGAAGCAGCGCACAGGTGAGAGAGTATATTGAGACTACTCGCGATCGCCCCCGTTTGGGCAAAGCTGTCAGCGTCCCTCTAGATTTGGGGGAAAGAGCCTCGGAGTGGCTGCTGGACGAGTTTTGAATTTGTCAGTTGGCAGTTGACAGTTGGCAGTTGACCGTTGTCTGTTGTTAAGTTGTTGTGCATTTAAGTTCTATATTTCGATTTCATATCAAAAATCCTCTCCCCCACTCTCCCCCTCTCCCACTCTCCCACTCCCCCCATCGAACCCTCTCCCCACCGAGTACCACAACCTGCGACATAAAATCGGCAACACTTTCACATACAATGAGTTTCAGATATCCCGTGAAATTTAGGAGAATGTTGTAATGGGTGTTGCAGTTGGAATGGTTGAAGTCTTAGGACTTCCTGCTGCGGTAGAAGTTGCGGACTCAATGGTGAAAGCAGCCCGCGTTACTTTAGTTCGCTATGAGAAAATCACCCGTGCTTACTGGACAATTATAGTTCGAGGAGATATATCGGAAGTACAAGCCGCCGTTGCTGCGGGGATTGAATCAGTTAAAAAGGTCGATGGTGGAAAGTTGCTATCGTATCATATTATTGCTCGTCCCCACGAAAATCTGGATTACATTTTGCCCATCGGTTACACCCCAGAGGTTGAACAGTTCCGAATGTAGTTAAGGTTTTAGCAAAACTTTGATGTGGAATTTTAACATTTACTATTATAGAGACGCGGGCGATCGCATCTCTATATTTTTTAGACCAATAATTTAAAATTAGCAATTAACCCTTACAGCACTTACGCATGGGGGGTCAAAAACCCGGTTTCTGCGTGAATATCTGTCGAAAAAATCGACGATTTTTGGAAGAAACCGGGTTTTTTGCGTAAGCCCTACCTTAGCAATTTGGATGATTACCAGTCTGCAAACTTATCTGTTGCCTCGATTAAACAGGTGCGAATTCCCGGTTCGCTCATCGAATGCCCAGAATCAGGAACTATAATAAACTCAGCTTCAGGCCAAGCACGATGCAGTTCCCACGCCGATATCATCGGACAAACAACATCATATCTTCCCTGAACGATAACCGCCGGAATCTTGCGGATGCGATCGATATTTAAAAGCAATTTATCTTCCGGCTCTATAAATCCCTTGTTAATAAAATAATGGCACTCAATTCTGGCAAACGCCTCCGCAAAAGCATCAATTCCAAAGCTGTTTTGTATCTCTAAATCTGGAAATAATCTACTCGTACTCCCTTCCCAAATTGACCAAGCACGAGCCGCTTCTAATCTAATTTGAGCATCTGGACTCGTCAAGCGTTGATAATAAGCTGTTAGCAGATCATCCCTTTCATTGATGGGGATAGGTTTAACATATTCCTCCCAAGCATCCGGGAAAATACAACTTGCACCTTCCTGATAAAACCAGTGAATTTCTTTTTTTCTCAGCATAAAAATACCGCGCAAGATTAAACCTTTACAACGGTCAGGATGGGTTTGACTGTAAGCTAAAGATAGAGTGCTTCCCCAACTACCACCAAAAACAACCCATTGTTGAATATTTAAATATTCTCGAAGTTTCTCAATATCGTTGACTAAATCCCAAGTTGTATTTTCTTGCAATTCTGCATGAGGTTTACTTTGACCGCAGCCTCGTTGGTCAAACATGACCAAACGCCATTTTTGCGGGTCAAAATATTGTCTGTAAAAAGGCGGACATCCACCTCCAGGACCCCCGTGTAGCAATACAATAGGTTTTCCCTCTGGGTTTCCCGACTCTTCAAAATGAATGGTATGGAGGTCAGAAACTTTGAGTTTTCCTTCGTTATAAGGTTGTCTGGGCGGGTAAAGTTCTCGCATTTTTTCAATTATTCATAATTAGAACGTGTTTATTTTACATCATTAAGAAATCAGCGTCCTAAAAGCTTCACCAAACCTATTCCTCCAAAGTAAAGAGCTAACACTGCACCTCCTAAAAGACTTTGAGTCAAAGGGTCAGTTGAAGGCGTTAACACAGCTCCCAAAACAGCCGCTCCCAAGATTACATAGCGCCAACCAGACAACATTTGCTTAGAAGAAACTATCCCTAAAATACCTAGCAAAACTTGGACTATCGGGATTTGAAATGCTAAGCCAGTGCTGAACATTAATAATAAAACAAATTCAAAGTATTTGTCGATCGACCATAATTGCTCTACCACATCAGCGCCGTAGGTGACAAAGAAGTTCAGCGCCGCCGGAATCAAAGCGATGTAAGAAAATACTAATCCACCTAAAAATAGGAAACTAGAACCGAAGAAAACAGGGCCGAGCAACCCGCGTTCTTTGCGAGTTAAACCTGGGAGCACAAATAACGCTATTTGGTAAAAAATAAACGGACTGGCGATTAACAAACCGCTGTAACCAGCCACTTTGATCGAGACAAAGAAATACTCTCCGGGAGCTAGTTGCAAAAATTTGACTGCTCCTGCGGGTACTTCTAGCAATTTAACGATCGGTCTAACATACAAAAAGCAGCCGACTATACTGATTACTACTGCAATTAGTGAATAGAAAATTCGCCATCTTAATTCTTCTAAATGCTCGAACAAAGACATCTCAACTTCGTCGGGGAGTTCGTCGAGAAATTCGTTTTCCAAGTTGCGGGAACCCATGAAACCCTCTGCGATTGGCATAATGCTGGGTTCGAGGTTGTTGTCAAAATTTTGTTCGGATGTCTCCAAGTCTGAGGGGGATGTCATAAGGAATGGGGAATGGGGAATCGGGCATCGGGCATCGGGCATCGGGCATCGGGCCCAAAAGCATTGGCTTCAGTTATTATAACCAACAAATAACAGCCAACTACTGACTAATGACTACTGACTACTGACTTTTTCAATGCTAATCGCAATTTTGCCAACGGCGCGCCCCGTTTCGCTGTAAGCGTGGGCTGCTGCTACTTCTTCGAGGCTGTAAGTGCGATCGACAATCGGCTCAACTTCACCAGACTCGATTAATTCCCGCAAACTCCCTAAATCGCTGGGATTAGCGTTAGCTACAATTAATTTAGCTTTTTTGCCAGACATAAACAAGCTTAAAAACATCGGCGCAAGGTTCTCGAAACTGGGCAAAGTCGAAATATAAACTCCCTCCGTTTGCAACACATTTTCGCAGTCAGCAAAGTTTTTTTTGCCGACAGCATCCAAGATTATATCATACTTTTGTGTTTGTTGAGTAAAGTCAACTTCAGCATAATCCAGAACAATATCTGCTCCCAAACTCTGCACAAAATTTAGATTCTTGGCACTGCAAACTCCTGTAACTTCCGCCTTCATCGCTTTCGCAATTTGGACTGCAAAAATGCCAACTCCGCCGGAAGCACCATTAATCAATACTTTTTTTCCAGCTTGAATTTCACCCAAATCCCGGAGTGCTTGCAAAGCAGTTAAACCTGCAATTGGTACTGCTGCTGCTTCCGCATGAGTAACGTTTTGAGGTTTAATTGCCGCAGTAGATTCTGGTACAGCGCAGTATTGGGCACAAGCGCCACCACTCAGCGGATTTAAGAAAGTATAAATCTCGTCTCCCGGTTGAAATCTGGTGACATCTTGACCAACTTCCACTACAACTCCAGAGATGTCTGAACCGACAATGCGAGGAAAGTTAAATCCTGACAATAGTTGCAGGTGTCCTTGCCGGATTTTCCAGTCTACGGGGTTGACGCTGCTAGCGCGAACTTGCACTAGCAGTTCATCTGGTTTGATTGTTGGCTGTTCCACTTCTCGGTATTGCAATACCTCAATGTCGCCGTAGCGATCGAACACAACTGCTTGCATGGCAAATTTTTAGATTTATTTCAAATATAACGCTCTATCCTGTATAATTATTATATAGCAACGCCAAATCATTTGTGAATTTCTTACTCCCTCCCCTTGGGTTCGGGGAGGGTTGGGGTGGGGTAAAAATATTTACGACTCATTGCTATATATACCTCTTCTCTTTCGTTTGTGAAGAAGATTTCTTTTTTTTTACCGCAGAGGGCACAGAGAGCGCAGAGGTAGAGAAAAGATAGAGATTATGTGTTTTGAGATTATTACTATAAAGTACCTCTAAAGACTCACTGTTCAACCTTGGATATTTGCCCTAATTTATCACTTTAGCCAGAGGTTGAGCAAAATGTCAATGATTTATCTTTAAAATAACCAGATAGTCTGAGGCAAACTGATTATGACAACAAATAATGGAATCCCAACAAAACGAGTTGCCATACTCATAGAGAATGGAGTTGAAGATTCCGAGTTTTTAGTTCCTTATAATGCTTTAAAACAAGCAAATTTTGATGTGGTTGTCCTCGGTTCTCGCACCAACGAAAAGTATGCAGGAAAACTGGGCAAATTAGCCATGCAAGCTGACGGAACTACTACTGAAGCAGTAGCGACAGAATTTGATGCAGTGGTAATTCCTGGCGGTATGGCTCCCGATACTATGCGGACAAATCCTAATACCGTGGCATTTGTCAAAGAAGCTTTTGAAGCAGGAAAACTCGTGGCGGCTGTTTGTCACGGACCACAACTTTTGATTGAAGCTGATTTGCTAAAAGGCAAAAACGCCACAGGTTTTTTGGCAATTAAAACTGACATGATTAATGCCGGCGCGAACTACATTAACGAAGCTTTAGTCATTGACGGCAATTTAATTACTTCCCGGCAACCAGGAGATTTAGCAATATTTACCACTGCAATTTTATCTAGACTTGGTTACGGTGGTAAAGAAGTCGGTTTACCCGAAGAAACTGACAGCAATGCAGAATGGTGGAAATTAGCTAATGCCTGGGGTGGTTCCACCCAAGGTGATATTGTTAAAGGTTTGAATACCGCCTTGGCTGGGGAACGCTATGCTTGTGAAGCTTTTGAACATTATGCGGAAAAAACGCAAGATAGCGAATTGCGATCGCTCCTGACAGAAATGATTCAAAATAAACAACACCACATCATCGCCCTAGAAAGTCGTCTTAACGATTTCGGCGAAAAACCTTCGATTCCCGCCCAAATTGCTGATAAATACGCTAAGTTAAAAGCCTCGGTGCAAGGAACAGATGAACTGTTCTTGTTACGCAGCACTCTGGGGGATTTACAAACAGGGGTTGTCGATATCAACCACCTACGGGCTAAGTTTACCGATCCGGTATCAACTGCCATTTTTACAGAGATACAATCAGATTTGTCTAAATGCGAGCAAGCCGTTGCTAAAGTCTACCGCGCCCACGCTCTTTCCCAGGAAATTAAAGCTCCCAAACCTTCTACTAGCCCCGCTGTAAAAATGTAATCAGCACGCGGTTAAATAAGTTTGCAGTTGCACGGAATCAGAAATGAGTCAACGTGCAACTGCAAACTTGTGCTGTAAAAAATTAAATTTACTGATTTCAGGTAAAATAAAACCTAAGACTGAAAAGCAGGTACTCAAATAACCACACGGTGGAGGGTTTTATTCAATGGGTTCTATATTCGTTTCTGCCGGACACGGCGGCTTTGAAGGAAATCAGCGCGATCCAGGCGCCATGGCTTTTGGCACCACCGAAGCCCAGGAACTTATGCTAATTCGGGATTTATTAGTACCTGAATTACGGCGACGAGGCCTAGAAACTTTCTCGGTCCCAGATACTCTGAGTTTAGTGCAAACTATCGCTTGGATCAACGACCGCTGTCGCGCCGGAGATGTCGCTCTAGAAATGCACGCCGATGCTTTTTCTAATCCGCAAGTTCGCGGTGCCAGTGTGTTTTATATTGGCAGTAATCCTAAGCGAAAAGCTGATGCTGATTTAATCTTAAATGGCTATTTGCGACGTCTCCCAGGTATGGTCAGTCGTGGTTCAAAAGCAGACACTGAAGCCGGTGTTGGTAGTCTGGGATTTTGTCGGCGAGTGGCCATCCCTTCTCTGCTGATAGAGCTCGGTTTTTTGACTAATATCGATGACTTGCGAACTTTTCAAACTCGCCGCCCGGATATTGCTCTCGGATTGGCTGATGGACTCGAAGCTTGGTTAAAAAATACGGGTTTGAAACCCTTACCGACACCCACACCCACACCTACACCTCCACCCGCACCTACACCTCCACCCACACCTACACCTCCACCCACACCTACACCTCCACCCACACCTACACCTCCACCCACACCCACACCCATAAGTTATCCACCAATTAATATCAACATTAACGGTGCACCCCACGAAGAGAAAGGTATTTTGGTGAATGGAAATGCTTTTGTTCCGTCAGAAGTTCTGGATATTTTTGATATCGAACCCGCTGCGCTTGACAGGCGGATTACTTACAATGGAATTGTATTTGTGCGAGCGATCGATTTGCGCGATCGCGATATTGCCGTAGCCTGGGATCAGTCCACAACCTCCGTATCCCTGCGATCGCGCCGCGATCTCCTTTCAGGAGTCGGAAAAATCATAAATCGCGGTCAAACTACTGCCCAACAAATGACAGTATTCCTGACCAAAAACAACAGCAAAGCCCTGGCAGAATTTCCCAATTTACCTCAAATTTACATCCAAGAAGCAGCAGCAGAAAGCGTCAACCATGACCTAGCATTTTGCCAAATGTGTGTAGAAACAAATTTTCTCAACTTTGGCGGTTCTGTGAAACCGGAACAATTTAACTTTGCTGACATGGGAGTCATCAACGCTACCAGTTCCGGCCTCTCCTTTCCCGATGCCCGGACAGGAGTCAGAGCTCACATTCAGCATCTCAAAGCTTACGGTAGCACAGAACCAATCAACCAACCTTTAGTTAAAGAAAACCTGCGTTTTAAATTTGTCAAGCGGGGTGTCGCCCCCACGGTGAATGAATTGGTAGGACGCTGGAATGCCGACCCCCAATACGCCCAAAAAATCCTGAATACAATCCGGTTGTTGTATGAAAATGCTGGTTTGTTATAACTAAGATCTTGCACTAATATCAAGAACAGGCTCTCCAGCCTGTTTTTGATATTAGTGAGTTTTCTTTCTCGTTCTTTCTCGTTACCAGGCTCTGCCTGGTAACGCAGATCCAGAGGCTTCGCCTCAACTAAAAAAAAATTCAGATGTTAATTTTAAATCCCTCAATATAATTATGGTTTCCAACAGTATCAGCTTCTCCGACATTGAAAATCATTGGGCGAGACAATTCATTGAAGGCTTAATGGAACGAGCAATTGTCAGCGGTTTGCCCGATCGCACTTTTAGTCCTAACACTAACTTAACCCGCGCCCAATTTGCCACCATAGTCAGCAAAGCATTTCCCACACCAGACAAACAAACATACCTACCCTTTGCCGACGTTCCCACTACCTACTGGGCAGCACCAGCCATTCAAACAGCATTTAAAAGAGGCTTTATATCTGGCTATCCCAATAATTTATTTAAGCCAGAAAATAAAATTACCAGAGTCGAGGCATTCTTGGCTTTAGTCAGCGGTATTTTCGACGCAAATACTGCCCCGCCGACCAATCTTGTCCTATCCAACATCTATCAAGATAGCACAGAAATTCCCAACTACGCCAAAAGTGCGATCGCCCTCGCAACTCAATCAGAAATAGTCGTCAATTATCCCAACTTAAAATTATTAAATCCCGCTGGAAACGCCACACGAGCCGATGTTTGCGCCTGGGTTTATCAAGCATTAGTTTATTTAAAAAGAGCGCCCAAAATTCCCTCACAATACATCGTAACCATCGGCAAAACTCCCCCACCACCACTACCAACAGTGCAAGTCAGTCATCAGCGAGAATTTCGCGCAGCCTGGGTAACAACTGTATGGAATATTGACTGGCCATCCAGCGCCAAACTCTCAACAGAACAGCAAAAAAACGAACTGCTGAAAATCCTTGACAGATTAGCAGACATGAATTTTAATGCTGTCATCCTTCAAATCCGACCATCGGGAGATGCCCTTTACGCATCAGAATTAGAACCTTGGAGTGCTTGGCTGATAGGAACCCAAGGAAAGCCCCCCCAACCTTATTATGACCCTTTAGAATTTGCCATTACTGAAAGCCACAAACGCAACATAGAAGTTCATGCTTGGTTAAATCCCTACCGCGCCAAAGTTTCTAGCAAAACCCCCGCCACCGTCAGTCCTCACATCTCAGTAACTAATCCCGAATGTGTTTATGCTTGGGGCGATCAATTGTGGATGGACCCCGGAATTCCGACAGTTCAAGACCGGACTTACAAGGTAATTCTAGACGTAGTGAAGCGCTATGATATAGATGGTATTCACTTTGACGATTACTTCTATCCTTATCCGGTTGCGGGCAAAGAATTTCCTGACAGCAAGACCTACAATAATTATCGATCGCAAGGAGGGAAACTGAGTCTGGGAGACTGGCGTAGGGAAAATGTCAATAGCTTAATTAAAAGAGTAGCAGAAGGCATTAAGTCCAGCAAATCTCATGTTAAATTTGGCATCAGTCCCTTCGGCATTTATCGCCCAGGACAACCACCGGGAAGTCGCGGTTTAGATACTTACGAAGAACTTTATGCTGACTCGAAAAAATGGTTAGAATTAGGTTGGGTAGATTACCTAACTCCGCAACTTTACTGGCGCATAGACGAAACTGCTCAAAGTTATCCAATGCTGTTAAATTGGTGGGTAGCAAACAACCCTAAACAAAAACATATTTACGCTGGAAACAACTTAGGCTTACTTGATGGTAATAAGTGGACGGTTGCCGAAATCAACAAACAAATTCAGATCACACGAAACCTAGATAAAAAGTTAGCGCTGGGCAATATATTTTTCAGCATGAAATCATTTACTGACAATCGCCAGCAAATTTATGATAATTTAAAAGCGACTACCTATGCCAACTTGGCACTGGTTCCGGCGATGCCTTGGCTAAAGGGAAATCCGCCACCTACTCCGACAGGAATTGAAGTCAAAAAAGTGGCAAATAACTATGTTTTGAGTTGGAACAATTCAGCCGCAAATAATATCTGCTCTTGGACAATTTATCAGAAAAATGGTAATAGTTGGAAATTGATGAGAATTCTGAATGGAGAGACAGCAGAAATAGCAATCCAACCGGGAACCTATGCTTTGTGCGCCGTAAGTAGAATGGCGGTGGAAAGTGCGGGAGTTGTGGTAGTTATTAGTCAATAGTAATTGGTAATTGGTAATTGGTAATTGGTAATTGGTAACAACAGACAACAGTCAACAGTCAAGCCTGAACCCTGAACCCTCAGCAATTATCTTCCTCTAGACAGGAGACATCCTGAGAATAGATGCGCTATCCTAGGGTGAATATTTTAATCACAAAAAAATCCTATGGTTCCCTTGCGCGATGAAAACCCAACACGCATCACTCCCTATGTCACCTATGGACTGATTGCTGCAAATGTGTTAGTATTTTTGTACGAATTAACTTTGGGCGATCGCCAATTAACGCAATTCTTCTACTCCTGGGCCGTAGTACCTTGTCAGCTAACTAATATCTGTCGAGTTTCTCTACCCGCTTCGCCCTTTCCCGAATGGACAACGCTAATTTCTTCCCAATTCCTACACGCTGGCTTTCTGCACGTCGCCGGAAATATGTTATTTCTCTGGATTTTTGGCAACAATGTGGAAGACCGTTTAGGACACATAAAGTTTATAATATTTTACCTTACTTGTGGCGTTTTAGCATCCCTAACTCAGTGGTTTTTTGCCTCAGCATCGGCTATTCCTTCTCTGGGTGCTAGCGGTGCGATCGCAGGTGTCATGGGAGCTTATATTCTACGATATCCCCAAGCCAAAGTTCTAACATTACTCCCCTTGGGAATCTTTATTACTACTGTCAGAATACCTGCTTTCTTTTTTCTAGGATTTTGGTTTGTACAGCAGGCATTTAACGGCCTTGCTTCTTTGAATGCGCCCGCTAATGTGGGTATGGAATCTGGGGGAGTTGCCTACTGGGCCCATGCTGGTGGGTTTGTTTTTGGTGCTATTCTTGGCCCTTTGTTGGGGCTGTTTTCTGAAGATTCGGAATGATTTAACCACAGAGAGCGCAGAGAACACAGAGAGATCTCAGAGAGATGAATAATTCTGCTGAAGAGAGGATTTGATATTATTGGTTATTTGTGATTTGCAGGGTCAAGCAAATCACAAATAACCCGTAACCACTAACTAATGATTTTGTTTCTAGATGAAAGTAAAGTCAAATCCTGATAAAGAAGAAACGCCTGTTACACCGTTTAACTTCGCCAAAATCCGAGAATCACTGCCAGTGACATTATTGCCATTGCCATCATAAATGATGTAAGTGTTGCCACCAGTGTCATAGGCAAATAAGAATGCTGTTCCTCCTAAAATATTAGATGAAACTGTTGTTTGCACGGGGAGTAAAACTTGGTTAGTGCTGCTGACATTCCCGAATCCGGGGGCAAAATTAAATTGATCGGCGATCGGCACTCCCAGACCAGTAAAATCTGTAATTAAATCATATCCACCTGCTGCGATCGCAGCATTGATTGCCGCGGAAGAAGCAGCATCAAACACCGGCCCTCCTGAATCAGGACTGGTATACCGGAATTGATTGCTACCACCGCCACCAGTCATAGTATCGACCCCTGGGCCACCTATGAGTACGTCGTTATCCACACCGCCGTTAATCGTATCGTTGCCACCTCTACCGTCGATCGTATCGCTGCCGGCCAAACCGTTAAAATTATCAGCCAAAGAGCCGCCAATTAGATTGTTTGGCCCGCTATCTCCTGGCAATATTTGAACGGTGACAACACCGGTGCCTGGAGTTGTGCCGAATCCATCGCTGATGTTGTAGCTAAAAGTAGTGCTACCGGGTACATTACCGGGGATGAATTGCACCTGAGAGACTAGATTTACGGCTATCCCCAGTTTCGGTGTGCCGACGTTGATGATGTTGAGTTTCCCATTTTGCGGGCTGACATCGTTGGCTAGCACGTCGATGAATGTGGGTAGCAAATTGTTCGTATTTGTGAATACGATGCCGTCATCAACTGCGATCGGACTTAGGTTAGTTGGAGTAGTTACCGATGTATTGAAAGAATTGATGTTAATTGCGACTGCTGCTGCTGCTGTGCCACCCTGTTCGTCAGTGACGCTGTAGCTGAAAGATCCCGCTTGTCCGATGACATCTGTTGCGGGTGTGAAATTCAGTCCGACTAATTCTTGAACGGTCAATTTTTGGTTGACGGCGATCGGGATTGTACCAGTAACCACTAAACCGAATTTAGGATTTGGCAGTTGGGTGACAGTGGCTGACACGGACTGGCCCTCCGGGTCACTAGGGGCGGAAATGCTTAGAGACAGAGGCAAATTCTGGAAACCTGTTATCGTTTTGCCACTTTCGACGATGGGCGGCTGGTTAGGAGTTGGTGATGGAAAAGCCGGTGGAGTTGGACTCGGCAAAGTGGGAGTTGGGACGATGGAAGAACTCGGACTTGGACTCGGACTCGGACTCGGACTCGGACTTGGAACCAGTGTTGGTAATGTTCCTGGTGTCGGACTCGCGGTTGTCCCTGCTGATGTTGTGGGTGTAGGAGTTGTGGTTGCTGGTGTAGGAGTTGTGGTTGCTGGTGTGGGAGTTGTGGTTGCTGGTGTGGGAGTTGTGGTTGCTGGTGTGGGAGTTGTGGTTGCTGGTGTGGGAGTTGTGGTTGAT
>NZ_JBGJZU010000090.1:0-25268 GCF_041354475.1 Microcoleus sp. | reverse complement strand
TCCTAAATCATTTGTGAATTTCTTACTCCCTCCCCTTAACAAGGGGAGGGTTGGGGTGGGGTAAAAAACTTTACGAATGCTATAGCAATCCTAAATCATTTGTGAATTTCTTACTCCCTCCCCTTAATAAGGGGAGGGTTGGGGTGGGGTAAAAAACTTTACGAATGCTATATAATTTTACTGGCAAAAATAAAGTTAAATTAAGCTGTGATATTTTGATTTGTATACTTAAAAATCTAGTCAATTTTTCCACCTTTTGATAAGGTGATAATGATTTATTTAAAATCAGGAACGGGAGCAAATGAAAATTACTGGTCAATTACTTTTAGGATATTTAACTGGTGCTATTTTCTGTCTAATCGGCTCTATTAATTTGAAATTATTGCCAGGAAACGCCGCCAACCAATACGGTAATTTTTCTGTAAACAGCAGTCAGGTATTGCCTCAGAATTATGACGATTCGCCAGGGGATTGGGGAGCTACTCCTGCTGGCAAAGTCGATTTAGTTAACAAATCCGATGGCATTAAGGTGAGGAATTCCTCTACAGATTTTTTTATAGATACGGATACCAATAAAAATCCAACAGATAATTATAGTTTAAATCAGATAGCTTATTATCTGGCTTTTATGTCAGTATTAGTTTCTTTATTGATGAGAACTAATATGGCGAGTATGTTATTAAAGGCGATCGTAAAATTTAATTTAGATGGGAAAAATATTAATAGTAACTCAGCCAAAAATCTCAATTCAGAAGCGAGAAACAACGAGCCGAATATAGGGCATACTATTGCGAAAATGACTCAAGATTTGCAACAAACTGCCGAATACGCTCTGGATATTTTTGAAGATATTAGTGTATCAATCGTTGCCACTACGCCCACCGGGAATATTTTATCGTTAAATTATGCTACCTGCCAACTCTTAGGATACTCGAAAAAAGAGTTAATCGGGAAACCCATAGCCACCATTTTTAAGAAAACAGAATTACCGCTGGCTGGGCGAGACACTGAAAATTTAACAGCGGGAGATTCTGTCCGCAACGTCGAGAAAGTTTATGTGTCGAAACATGGCAGAAAGATAATTGTACTCCTATCTATTTCCACTATTCGCGATGGAAAAGGCGAGGTAAGTGGCAAATTATATGTAGCCCAAGATATTACGGAAAACAAGCGGGTAGAAAGAGATTTGCGTCGCAGTGAAAAAAAGTTTCGACAACTGGTAGAAACTGTGAATGCTGCTGCATTTATCTATCAAGGCAGACAATTGCGCTATGTCAATTCTCAAACGGAAGCTATTACGGGATATAGTCGCGAAGAATTGTTATCAATGGATTTGTATGATTTAATTCATCCTGAGTTTCGTTCCGTAGTTAAAAAGTGGGGAAAAGTTAGCGAACATCGCAAAAAAGGTAATTTAAAACATGAAATTTTACTTATTTCAAAAAGCGGAGAGGAACGTTGGATAGAAGCAACATTAGATCTGATTAAGTTTGAGCGAAAAGGTTCTATATTAGTCACTGCTTTTGATATTAGCGATCGCAAATTATCAGATTTAGAACTAGAAAGGTCTCTTTCCTTACTGCAAGCCACCATTGAATCCACTGCTGATGGCATTCTTGCCGTTGACAGCCAAGGAAAAATTCTCACCTTTAATAGCAAGTTTGCCCAAATGTGGCAAGTGCCGGATTTCCTGCTCGATTCCCGCTCTAATAATCAAATTTTAGGGTTTGGAATTAATCAATTAAAGTATCCAGAAACTTTTCTCAAACGCTCTCAAGAATTGTCCGAGCTACCGGAGTTAGAAAGTTACGATATCATCGAATTAAAAGATGGTAGAATATTTGAGCGCTACTCTCTACCACAGCGCACGGGAGGAAAAATTAGTGGCAGAGTCTTTAGTTTTCGGGATGTCACGGAACGGCTGCGCGCTGAAGAAGCATTGCGTAAAAGTGAAGAACGGTTTAACCTGCTGACGCGAGCGACAAATGATGCTGTTTGGGACTTAGATTTGGTGAATGAAGAATTATGGTGGAGCGAAGAATTTGATAAATTATTTGGTTATAAAATTTATAATAATCAGACTATCAATTTGGGATTTTGGTCAGATAAGATTCATCCCGAAGAACGGGAAAAAGTGATAAATAATTTCAATAATACCCTAGCAGGGGAGGCTCAATATTGGTTAGAAGAATATAGCTTTCGCTGTGCGGATGGCAGATATGTTTTTGTGCTAGACCGGGGCTATATTATCCGTAATGAAAGTGGCAAAGCGGTGCGGGCAATCGGCACTATGATGGATATCACTGAGCGCAAACAAGCTGAAGAAATTATTCGCTATCAAGCTGTTTACGATCAACTTACTGGCTTGCCTAACCGTATACTTTTTAACCAGCGACTTTCTACGTCATTAAAACAGCTTAAAAATAGCAAAAAAATATTAGCTGTGATGTTTTTAGACTTAGACAGGTTCAAGAAGATTAATGATACCCTAGGTCACGCAGCGGGCGATCGACTGTTGGAAATTTTTGCCGCCCGCATCAACGACACTTTGCGAGGAACGGATACGGTGGCCCGCTGGGGTGGGGACGAATTTACAGTGCTACTACCAGACATCAATTCGCCGGAAGATGCCGTCAGAACTGCTCAAAGAATACAAGAGAGTTTAAAGCCTGTATTTAAACTGGAAGAACAGTCACTGCACATCACTAGCAGCATCGGGATTGCTCTCTATCCCGATGATGGAGAGGATGCGGAAACTTTAGTGAAAAATGCAGATGCTGCTTTGTACCGGGCGAAAGAAAGGGGAAGAAATAACTATCAGTTTTATAACTCAACAATTAATCCTCAAGGCAGTCAGTTGCTGATTTTAGAAAGTAAGCTGCATGATGCTCCTGAACAAGGAGAATTTGAGCTTTACTATCAGCCAAGAGTGAATATTACTACTTGGAAGATACAGGGCATGGAAGCGTTGCTGCGCTGGTATCATCCAGAATTAGGTTTGATTTATCCCAATACGTTTATTCCGTTGGCAGAAGAGAATGGACTAATTGTATCGATTGGGGAATGGGTTCTGGAAACTGCTTGCAAACAAAACAAAGCTTGGCAGGATGCTTTACAGCCAGACTTACGGATAGCAGTTAACTTTTCGGCGAGGCAATTCCAGCAATTCAATTTATTAAAAATGGTGTCGGATTGCTTGGAAAAAACTGGTCTAGAACCGAAGTATTTAGAGTTGGAAATTACCGAAAGTACCGCCATGCAAGATATGGACTATACGAAAAAAGTGCTGACGCAGTTGCAGAATATGGGAGTGCAGATTGCGCTGGATGATTTCGGAACGGGTTATTGTTCTTTAACTTATCTCAAAAAATTTCCACTTAATATATTGAAAATAGACAAATCTTTTGTCAGCGGGCTGACCAATGACCTGTCGGAAAGGGCGATCGCCAATGCTGTAGCCACTCTGGGGCGAGACTTGAATTTGAATGTGGTGGCAGAAGGGGTGGAAACTAAACAGCAGTTGGAATGTTTGCGATCGCTCCATTGTCAAGAAATTCAAGGTTACTACTTTAGCCCTCCGCTATCAGCCAATGATGCTACTAAAATTTTGATCGATTCTCTGTTGAAAAAGGCAAAAATTGCTTGAGAAGGAGGGGTGAGGGCGTTCGGGCTAAGTGAGAGCCTCTGCATCTTTGGTAGAACCGATTGTGCAGCAATTACTTGTCTTGTCTTTCTATTAGACATCGACCATATTTCCTGTGGGGAGTAGGGGTTAGGCATCCAGCCTCCCTTTGACAGCCTTTTTTGGAGACGTCTATTATACGATCGATCTGCGTAACAGCTTATTGTCAGCTTCGTTAACTCTGCCCCTGCTTTGACTCAGTAGATTGATCGGGCTCTGTATTCTGCTCCTTTGATCGTGTCTCATCTGGTTTTTGGATTTGCTTGAGATGAATTTCATTCACCTGATTGATAAAGTTTTCTATTGCCATTTTTGCCATTTGTTGAGATTCGGCTGCGTCGGCTACATCAGAGCAACAATAAGCCGGAGTCACTCCCAATATAAATTTCTCCTGTTCCGCTTCTAACAATTCCACAGTCGTGTTAGCAGAAATCCAATTCTCCTGAAAAGGAAAGGAGGTAACTATACTGGCGACTATTGAGGCGACAGCGGGACAAATTACGGGCAGCCACTTGAGCAAAGTTTGACCTGGTTCCAATTTGTCTACCAATACTAAAATTGGTGTGACTCCCGATAAAATAACGGTTGCCAATTGGAAAGTATAATAAATATTTCTCGAAGTCTCTCTAGTCTTTTTATAGTCGTCAATCAATTCCTGGCAATATCGTAAAGCCTTTACTCTCACGGGAGTTGTCAGATTGTGTTCTGAAGAATTATTCGGGTTCAACAGATAACTATATAATTCAGCTTTTCTTCCGAGTTCTAACTGATTAGTAAGATTCCTAGAGTTCTGAGCCAATTGTCTATTGGTCAGAAACATAAAAATAAAGCTAGAGAGAAAAACAGCTCCCCAGATAACGACAAGTTGATTGTCTGGAAAAACTCTGGTAAGGATGCATACACCAGCAAAAGCAGCTAGGGATAAATACTCAATAATTTTCAGGAAAGATAACATTTGTGGATTTGATGAGACTGTATTGGAAATCTCGGTCTGGTTTTTCTGTGCAGAAGTAGTCATAAAAAAGCTCGGTAAGTGGGCAACTCAGAGTCTTTAGACCTGAGAGGGAAACTATAAGGGGGACTAAAGTCCCCGTCAATCCCCTTTCGGGGTTGGAGAGGTATGGTTGCCTCTCCTGTGAGGTATGGTTGCCTCAATCTCCCTTTCGGGGTAATGCGGTGCACTGAGCGTAGTCGAATGTGTTCGCTTCGACCTGGTTATAAAGGCTTGTTAAGCTTGCAATTTCTTACAAGCGAGCGTGGCGTTGACTCAGGGAGTTCCTGACTGCCTTGTAGTTAATTTGGCGATCGGATACAAGTTTAGCTGATTGGTGTTCCTACCTCAACCGCCAGATTGACACTCCGGGCGCGTGAACGCGCGGGGATTCTTGGTTCAACCAGTCGGCTTGCCTGTTGATGTCAGCGAGTTAAAAATTAAAATAGTGTGCAGAATAACGCACTTGTTCCCAAAGAAAGAGGAAAATATCGCTACCCGACAATAGAAAATTTGTCTATGCAGCCGATTCGCACATTTAACGTTTCCCCTTCCCTACCCACAATTCTCGAACCCCTACGCAAGCTTGCCTACAACTTGCACTGGGACTGGAACGTAGAAACCAAAGACTTATTCCGCCGCCTCGATAGAGACCTATGGGACTCCAGCAACCAAAACCCAGTGCTGATGCTAGGAACCATTTCTCAAGAGCGACTGCAAGAAATGGCCGAAGACAAGGGCTTCATTGCCCAAATGAACCGAGCCGCCCAGCAGTTAGAGGATTATCTCAAAAATCGCGCCTGGTACCGCAAACAGCGGGGCACAGACCTGGAAGAATGCTACGCTTACTTTTCGATGGAATTTGGCTTGGTCAAAGCCCTGCCGATTTATTCCGGCGGTTTGGGCGTCCTGGCTGGAGACCACCTGAAATCTGCGAGCGATTTGGGATTGCCCCTCGTCGGCGTGGGCTTGCTTTACCAAGAAGGCTATTTCTCCCAGTATCTCAATGCCGACGGTTGGCAACAAGAACGTTATCCGCTTAACGATTTTTACAATATGCCGCTCCATCTGGAACGGAATCCCGACGGTTCAGAATTGCGGATTGAGGTAGACTATCCCGGCCGCAAGGTTTACGCGCGGATTTGGCGGGTGCAAGTGGGTACGGTGCCTCTGTACCTGATGGATACGAATATTGAACCGAACAGTCGCTACGATCAAGATATTACCGACCAACTTTACGGCGGTGATAAAACCCTGCGGATGCACCAAGAAATCATGCTGGGCATTGGTGGTGTGAAAATGCTCAAGGCTTTGGGGCTGACTGTCACGGCTTACCACATGAATGAAGGGCACGCGGCTTTCATGGCTTTGGAACGGATACGCATACTTATGGAGGAACATCACCTCAGTTTCACAGAAGCCGAACAGGTGGTGATATCTAGTAGTATGTTTACGACTCACACGCCTGTTCCTGCTGGGTTTGACTTGTTCGAGCCGAGTATGGTAATGCACTATCTCGGTCAATATCCCAAGATGTTTGGCTTGTCGCAAGAGGAGTTTCTGGGATTGGGCCGGGAGAATACTGGCGATTCATCCGCACCTCTGAATATGGCAATTCTGGCAATTAAAATGTCGAGTTTTGTGAATGGGGTGGCGGCTTTGCACGGTGTGGTGTCGCGCCCGATGTTTGGGGGGCTGTGGCCGGGTTTGCCACAGGAAGAAGTGCCGATTACTTCGATTACCAACGGGGTTCACGCTCGCAGTTGTGTGGCTAAGTCTACTCAGGAGTTGTACGATCGCTACCTTGGCCCGGATTGGGAAATGACTCGTAAGGACGATCGCCTGTGGGATAAGATGGCTTCGATTCCTGATGAGGAATTGTGGCGGAATCACGAACGCTGTCGATCGGAGTTGGTGGTGTTCGCGCGGGAGTGGCTACAAAAGACTTTGCGGGAACGGGGCGCTGCTCCAGGCGAGATCGAACACGCACGGGAGGCTCTGAATCCGAAGGTGTTGACCATCGGGTTTGCTCGTCGTTTTGCTACTTACAAACGAGCTACGCTATTCTTGCGTGATGTCGATCGCATTATGCGGATTATGCGAGATCAAAACCGCCCGGTGCAATTTGTGATTGCTGGGAAGGCTCACCCGATGGATATTCCGGGTAAGGAATTGATTCGGGATATTGTTCACTTCATCCGCGAACACGACACGATGAGTTCGATGGTGTTTTTGCCGAATTATGACATTAATGTCGCTCGGATGATGGTGTCGGGCTGCGATGTCTGGCTGAATACGCCGCGCCGCCCCCGTGAGGCTTCTGGTACTTCCGGGATGAAGGCTTCGATGAATGGTTTGCCGAATCTGAGTATTCTTGATGGCTGGTGGGATGAGGCTGATTATGTTCGGACCGGTTGGCCGATCGGACATGGGGAGTTTTATGAAGATACTAAGTATCAGGATGATGTCGAAGCTAATGCTTTGTACGAGTTGATGGAGAAGGAAGTTGTACCGCTGTTTTACCACCGGGATTCTGATGGAATTCCGCGCGGTTGGACGGAAAAAATGAAGGATTCTATTCGCTTGAATTGTCCTTTGTTCAATACGACTCGGATGGTGAAGGAGTACGCGCGGCGGGCTTATTTCCCGGTGAGCGATCGATTCTACACGATGACTAAGGATAATTGCGCTCCGGCTAAGGATTTGTCTCACTGGAAGCATAATTTGCTGCAAAAGTGGCACGACATTAAGATTGAGGCTGTTGATATTTCCCAAGATCAGGAAGTTAAGGTCAATCAGTCGATCGATGTTAAAGCTCGGATCAATCTGATGGGGTTGACGCCGGCTGACGTGCAAGTGGAACTGTATCAAGGTTCGATCGATGTTAACGGAGAAATTGTTGGTGGTGTGCCGATGGTGATGGAGTATTTGGGACAAGATGGTCACAATGCTAGTCTTTATACGGCGGACATTACCTATACTTCTAGCGGCTTGCAAGGTTTGTCCCTCCGGGTTTTGCCGAAGCACGAAAATCTCAGCAGCCCCTATGAACCTGGTGTGATTCTCTGGGCACATTAAAAGGTATACCCTTTCTCAGTTAGGTGGGTACTAGGTAATGGGTAATGGGGAATGGGGAATGGGTAATGGGTAATGGGTAACTTGTACTGCCCTTCGACTACGCTCAGGGTCGAAGTATGGGGCATGGGAACCCCCCCCTGACCCCCCCCTGGGGGGGAAGGGTATAGGGCATTACTAATTACCAATTACCTATTACCTATTACCAATTACCAATTACCTATTACCTATTACCAATTACCAATTACCAATTACCAATTACCAATTACCAATTCTCGACCTTACGGAAGTTGGGGAATGACAATGTAGCCAGTTGTGCGATCGCCCAAGACCAAATTCCGCTCTATTCCCCAGTACCACCAGTGAGCGCCTATGTAAGCGCACAGCAAGGCATCTAGCTGGTCTTCTAAAGCTTTGAGGGTGGCAATACTGGTGGGAATTTCTAAGGGAATTAAACCGCCAAGACTCCCAGGCATCTTGCCTGTGCTAGAAGGCAGATTTAGAGAGGGTTCAAGGTTTGGTAAAATATCTCTAATATACTGGCAGAGTTTCATCAATTCTAGTTGACGTTCTGCCAGTTTTCCTTTTTTATATTTAATGATTCTGTCTAATTTAAATAAGTTTATTGTGGCTGGATGAGGATAAACTTCTATTTGATATCTACCTAACTTTTGAGCTTCAATAGTTGGGGCGTGAGCAAATTCTCTGGCTTCTAAACTGAGGCCTAATTCTACAGTTTTTTGGGCGAAGGGGCGGGAAAGGTTGGCTGGATAACAGCCTGCGTGGTAGCGCCCGAAGTGTTTGTGGGTGAGTTTATCTGCTTCTCGCATTCCAGTGGCATTGGCGATGATTGTGGGGGCATCTACGGCGATGATTGCTGGTTCTGTTGGGGAGATTTGGGTTTCGACCCAGGTGAGAATGTCATTGAGGGATTGTTGGCGATCGCACTCGATTAATTCCAATCGATTGTTTTCCCAATTTAAGCAGCATAAACCACTTGCTCCAGAACTCCAACCTAAGTCTATGCCGATAAATTTCATAAGTTTTTTTAGGAGGCTTGAATACCAGCGTTGAGTTTCCGGTTAGTTTAAGGGAGATATGCGATCCATTTAAGGGGGGTTAGGGCGTGTTTTCTTTTGTCTTAGATCCCCCCAGCCCCCCTTAAAAAGCAGGGTGGATTTATTGTCAGAGGATAAATGTATCATAGTATTGCGATCGGGTTAAACCCGATCGCAAATACTATCCTAACTCGGTACATCACTAATGATTAATTGTCAAATCCCTACAGGATTAATTGTTTCTTGTCAAGCACCTACTGACTCACCCCTGTACGATCCCATCGTGATTGCTGCCATGGCTCGATCGGCTATCAATCAAGGGGCCTCCGGGGTGCGCATTGATACTCCCAGCCACATTGCAGCCGTGCGACAACAAATATCCGCCCCCATCATCGGGATTTGGAAACAGCAATTACCGGGATGCGAGATTTACATTACTCCTCGATTTGAAGACGCGCGGGCGATCGCCGATGCTGGATCTGATATCATTGCTATTGACGCTACTCTCAGAAACCGTCCCCTACCAGAAGAAGATTTAAAGACATTCATTGCTCGCATTCACAGTGAATTGGGCAAATTAGTCATGGCAGATGTAGATACCATAGAAGCCGCGATCGCGGCGGCCCAAGCAGGTGCTGATACAGTAGCAACTACTCTTTTTGGTTACACTTTTGAAACCAAAAATCTGCGCCCACCAGGCTTTGAATTACTAGCTGAAATTATCAAAAAAATCAACGTTCCAGTTATCTGCGAAGGTGGTATTTCCAGCCCAGAAATGGCAAAAAAAGCCTTAGATTTAGGGGCTAAAGCTGTGGTTGTCGGTACAGATATTACGGGAATTGACAATAAAGTTGCCGCCTATAAATTGGGTATTTGTTAGTTATTATTGATTATTTATTAATTGGGGTGAATTACCTAGATTATTTGGTAGGGGCTCATCAAGTAGCGGAGGAAATTCCACCCGCCATTGCCCCTACCTAAGTCGATGGTGCATCGGGGAATGCGGCTAAATTAGTACGCCATTAATGAAGCTGCTCACTACAGCCAAGGCGAGGGCTCCTAATACCGCACTCAACATCCCCTTCCGCAAGCTAAATCCCTCAACCAATTTAGCAGCAGTGGCAAAAATAATCACGTTCATTACAAACGCAAATAGACCCGAAAGTAAGCCCAGGGTCAGCAGGTTCGGCACTAAAAAAACGGCTTTTAAAATGGGCAAAATTAAAACATTCAAAATCCCCAACACCGCCGCAGCAAATACTGCTTTCGGTGTGCTGTCAATTTCAACGCCGATCGGCAATTGAGAAATTAGCAGCAAGCTACTACCCGTCACCAGCCAAGCAATCAACAAATCAATCGGTTCCATAGCCCATACCTCCTTCACAGTTGTATTGTCAAAAAATTTGATATTTGAATATTCAAGAGCTTTAAACTTAGCTTAATCAAACAATCCCCCTAATTCCTCTACCCATCGGCAGAATCTGGGTTTGATTTACTCTGAGAAAAAAAACTACTAGGCGATCGGCAAATTTTCCCGGATGGGAACCGCTGCAACCTGTTAGTTGAAAAAAAAGAGTAGATTCAGTTATATGGCTAGTGACTTTTCTTTTAAATCTCAAGTCAAATTAGACAAAAATGCCTTGGATCATCCTGCACAGCGTCGCAGTCGATCGCTCCAAGTCATGGTTTTTATGCTCTTGGTCACTACCTTAGTCACATTGCCCCTGTTTCGGCTAGCTGAACTGCAACTGGTTCAGGGAGCATATAACCGACAACGGGCCGAAAACAACCGGATTAGGCCAGTTTCTGTAGCGGCAGTGCGCGGTCAGATTTTAGATCGTAGCGGGCAAATTTTTTCGGCCAATCGCGTATCTCGATCGGTATATTTGTGGCCAAAAGAGCGATCGCCCCAGCAGTGGCAAGAAGCAGCCACTACACTCAGCCCCATAGTCAACATCCCTGTGGATGAAATCCTCAAAAAAATCGAAAAAGCAGGCTATAAATCTGCCCTACCAGTCCCAATTAGTAAGAATATCGATGTTGCAACCTTCGTCGCTTTGGGAGAACAAGCCAATACTTTGCGAGGGGTAGAGATTCGTACAGAATCCAGCCGCGACTATCCCAATAAGGAATTAGCATCGCATCTTTTGGGATACGTCGGCGAAGCTACTTTAGATGAATTAAAAGCTAATCCTGGATATCCGATGGGCATGATCGTCGGTAAAATGGGAGTGGAAAAATTAGTTAATCCCACTTTAGAGGGTGTGTGGGGAAGCCGTTTGATTGAGGTAAATGCTAAGGGTGAAGAAATCCAAGATTTAGGTGTAAAAGCTCCGATTCCCGGCAAGCCTGTACAGCTAACTTTAGATTTAGATATGCAGAAAACTGCGGAAAAAGCTTTGGGAAATCGTCTCGGTGCTGTGGTGGCGATCGATGTTAAAACCGGAGCCTTGTTAACCATGGGTAGTTGGCCGACATTTGACCCCAATATTTTTACCCGTAAGGTAAGTCAAAAAGAATGGGACCGACTGCAAGGACCTGACAAACCATTTTTAAATCGAGCAGTTCAAGGTTATCCAGTCGGTAGCACTTTTAAAATTGTCACTTCTGTAGCCGGGATGGAGTCGGGCAAATTTTCTCCTGACTCGACTTTGGTTAGTTCTTCTTCAATTACCATCGGCGGAATTTCGTTTAACGAACACGGTGCTGGTTACGGTGCGATCGGTTTCCGCGATGCTTTAGCCTACAGCAGCAATACATTTTTCTATCAAGTAGGCATGGCTGCGGGGCCGGAACAAATGGCTAAATGGGCTAAAAAAATGGGAATTGGTGGTACTATTAATTTAGAACTTTTGGGGTTAGATGCCGCCAATCACGGTCAAGTTCCGATACCATCAGAGAAAAGGAAAATGTATGCGGAAGATTGGTATGTTGGCGATACGGTAACAATGGCGATCGGTCAAGGTTTGGTACTTTGCACTCCCTTAGAATTGGCTGTGATGGTATCAACTATTGCCAATGGTGGTTGGCGAGTGCAGCCACATTTGCTGGCTTCTCAAACCAATACTCCAATTACTAAAAAAGTTCAAACAGGTATTAAGCCGGCTACTTTGAATGTGATTCGCCAGGGATTGATTGATGTGGTAAAAAAAGGTACTGGTAAAGCCATGAATGATGGTACTATTCCTTTGAGTGCTGGCAAAACAGGGACGGTGGAAATGCCCGGTCATCCTGACAATTCTATGTATGTGGGTTATGCTCCTGCTGACAAACCGGAAATTGCGATCGCGGTTATAGTTGAAGGCGGCGGATATGGTGCTGTGTCGGCGGCACCAATTGCTCATGAGGTATTCCGAACTTATTTCCAAAAGCAAGGTTTTAAACCGACTATTAAGAAGCCTTAATAGTCATGAATAAGTTGTTATTGGTTATTGGTTATTTGTTATTGGTTATTTGTTAGTTCCAATAACCAACAACTAAGAACCAACAAGCCTTCGATTTTGCGGTTCCTGAGCGAAGCGTCGCAGGGCAGGGAACCGCCAATAACCAACAACAAATAACCAACAACCAATAAGCAACAACCAATAACTAACTTCCAATTCTATCCAGAATAATCATTTCTGAACCAACAACAGGACTTCTAGCTATTAGTTTTCCTTCCTTATTCAGAACTTCTAAATTACTAAAATCTAGTAAATTAGCTTCTTTAAACATTTGATTTACTATCTGATTTTGTTCCGCTTCGCTCAGCCCATACCAATCTTCAGCTACTTTTACTGTCAACCGACTGCTGGAAAAATTAACTTCAAAGGACTTAACTAAACCGCCACCAAGTCGAGCGGTAATTTCATCAACTTTATTTTGAATCCCAGCAATCAGAGACTGTTCCGGTGTCAGTGGTGGTGGCGGGACAATTTCTACCGCTTTCGGTGCTGTCGGTGCCACTAAATCCGGTAAGTTGCTTTTGAATTCAGATTTGGCTTTTTCTGATGCTATCGCTTCTGGCAAGTTGTCGATAGGTTGTGGCTGCTGTGGTGTTTCCGATTCCACAAAATCGGAAAAATTTGCGGGCGATTCTATCACTTTCGGGACAGGAGCCTTGGCTATTTTATCCGCTGGTTTTGCCGAAAAAATATTCAGACTTAAACCGACTGTGACGATCAGAATTGCTGCTATTGCTGCATTCAAAATTGGATCGGATAACTTCTGGGTGAGGGATGCGGGTAATAGCGATCGCACTAGCTTCACAATACTTTGCCAAAGTAAACCGACTTTCTCTAAAAAACCACCTTGAGTGCTGGTTGCTACAGACTTACTATCAGATTTTACAGCAACTTTTGGTGTGGGAATCGTGTTAATTTCTGCTGCCACACTTTCAGGAGTTGCAGAGTTTGAGGCTGAGTCAATCTCCGCTGTTGGAGGTTCAAAGGATTCTGGAGTTGGCTGCTTTGGTTGTTCTTCTGACATTTTTTCTGCCTTTGGGCCTTGCAAATATACTTAAATCGGATTAATTTTAGTTGAGTTATAGCACAAGGAAGAAGGAATAATTCACCCCCCTACCGCCCTTGGGGGAAGGAAGAAGGAAGATGCAATCACAGCAAGAGTTGCAGCGACTAAGAACGTCCTAACTGTCTTGGTTGTTGCTAGATCTCAATCTTAATTTATCATTTTATTTAGTTGTCACTGAATCAATATGAGCATCAAACGTCGTTACTTTCTGATTTTAGGCAGTCTCAGCAGCTTAGGTTTGGCTGGAATCTGGAAAATGTTTCAGCTTCAGACTTCTTGGGGCACAGATGCCAATGCCGCTGTACTTTCTGCTGTTGAGGGAGAAAGGGCGATCGCTCCTTTACCCACTACACCACCTATTTTACGCTTTATTTCGATCGCAGACACGGGTACTGGTGCCGAGGGACAATATGCTGTGGCTGAGGCGATGGCGCAATATCACGGGCAAAACTCTTTTAATTTGGCTATCCTCGCCGGTGACAATATCTATAATAACGGCGAATTTGAAAAAATTAATGCTGTTTTTGAACGACCCTATCAGCCCTTATTACAGCAGGGTGTCAAGTTTTATGCTTGTCTGGGAAATCACGATATCCGTACAGCTAACGGCGACTTGCAAGTTAAATACCCAGGCTTTAATATGGCTGGTCGCTACTACACTTTTCGGCGCGAATCAGTCCAGTTTTTTGCCCTAGATACTAATGATAATGCGGACTGGAAAAATCAGTTAGTTTGGCTGGAAAAAGAGTTGAGCCAGAGCACTGCACCTTGGAAAGTTGTTTTCGGACACCACCAGGTTTATTCCTCTGGTATTTACGGATTAAATCAACCTTTTATTAAGACTTTGACACCCATGTTTCAAAAGTACGGCGTGCAGCTTTATATTAACGGACATGAGCATAGTTATGAACGGACTCGATCGATTAATGGTACTACTTATTTAATTTGTGGTGCTGGTGCTGGTACTCGTCCGGTGGGGCGTTCTGAATGGACGGAGTATGCTGCTAGTCGGTTGAGTTTTGCTACCTTTGATGTTTATGAAGACCGGATGTTTGTGAGTGCGATCGGTACTGATAAGCGGGTTTTCGATCGGGGCGTGATTGAAGTGCGATCGGCTTAATTCACAGCATATTCAGGAGCAAACAAGATGAATAGGGGTTGTCGGGCTAATCAAACTGGTTTTGTTTTAGAAACAACTGTTGCAGGCACTTTACAAGCTCACGGCTATCTCGAAATTTGCCCTCATTTACCGAAAAAGCGCAAGCGGGATTGGCTGTTAGTTTCTACGGAAATTCCTAAGCGGTATGCCAAACAGGTATATATCGGGTCTAGCATTTATGAAACTGAAATAAATGTCGATTTTTATATTGTTGGTTCTGGGGCAATTTCTCAGGGTTTAATCGTTGAGTGTAAGTGGCAAGAAGATAAAGGTTCTGTTGACGAAAAGTATCCTTACCTTAATTTAAATATTAAAAATTGCTATCATGTGCCAACTATTGTGATAGTTGGTGGTGATGGCATGAGGCAAGGATCGATCGAGTGGTTCAAAAAACAAATTGCTGATAATCCAAATCTATTGGGAGTTTACAAGCTCGAAGGGTTTATCACTTGGGCCAATAAACATCTGTAAGATAACTAACCTAAAAATTGATTGTTTGAGAACCAATTATTATTCCATAATGCTTGGAGATTAGTCTTATGTTTTGTCTGGTATCTGGCTCTTCTGTTTTTTGGATATTGGCTTACGTCTTTAAAATGAACGGATTAATAATTCCTTGACTTTGCCACGCTTACAACTATTAGAATTGATTCCCCTAGCTGCTGAAATTTCAATTAATTGTGGCATCCTAGCAGTTTTAAAAGCTTGAGAGTCTGTGTAAATTTTCTTGATGAAATCACAATGAGAGTTAGACAGCATCACTTTCACACCCCGTTCGGCGAGTTCTGCAAAAACGTCTCTCAGTTGCAGTTGTTCGGCTTCTTTGAAGTTATGCCGGTTGTAGGCTGTGAAGTTACTCGTGGCACTGATAGGATGATAAGGTGGGTCGAAATAAACAAAGTCTTCACTGCTTTTGACAAAATCCTTGACTCGATCAAATTGCCTAACTTCAATTTGAACGGAAGCAAGGGCAGATGATACGGCTCGCAATAAATCTGCTTGACAAATGTTAGGTTTTTTGTATCTGCCTATGGGAACATTAAATTCACCTTTGGAATTTTCTCTGTAGAGTCCGTTGTAACAAGTTTTATTTAGATAAATCAGTCGCGCTGCTTTTTCTGTATCTGTTTTATAGGATTGCGATCGCACCCAATAATAGTAGCCTTGATTGTGCCGGCTGTGTTGTAACTGATGCTCCTCTAACAGTTCAATTAACTCCTCCACCCGATCCCTGACGCAGCAATAGGCGTTAATCAATTCTGGATTAATATCTGTCAAAATAGCATCCAAACCAGGTTGCTGCTGCTTTAAGTGAAAAAAAACAGCACCACCCCCCAAAAAAGGTTCGTAGTAAGTTGTGAAATTTTGAGGGAAATAAGGTTGATATTGTTCAATCAACTTACTTTTACCTCCAGCCCATTTCAGAAATGGACGTGGCAATATTTGAGAAGGTGCGACAGCAGACATTTATGTAGAAATAGCAGCCTTATCATATTTATCACAACTAGAACTGAATGCAATCTGAATTTGCGATCGCAGTTGATGTGCCCGCACTCACTGGACAATCGAGTGGCGACAATTGAAAATTTGTCGCTAGAATTATATTTGTTAGGACGATCGCCCAAATGCCCGATCGAGCCGAATGCAGTCCCGATCGCCCGATCGACCCATTTAGCTCCGGCTGTGCCAAAATTGTCTCACTCGTTCACAAGTGTTACCAGTGAAAAATGACACTGGCATACTTTACCCCACCAAGCTCATGCAAGATTTCATTAATAACGTCTCCCGTTATCCCCGTTTTTTGATTACTGTCTGTCTGGGAATCTTTTTTTTCCTGTTCGACCGACTCAAACCTCTACTCGATCGACCAGCTACGGCCATCGCCCTGGTTAGTTTAATCGTAGCAACTTTCGTCTTTTTAACTTTTACACTGCGCGCTATGTTAGGTTTGAGTCCGGTTTAAAGGCAAGCTCAAGAGTGAATAGCCATAGAAACCATAGAAACCATAGAAACCCAACCAGTCATGCAAACTCTACAAATTAGAAATGGAAATTAGGAATTTCGAGTTTTGAGTTAAAACATCAACTCTCGAACTAACTCCAAATTCGTTGTCGATCGCACACTTGCCAAGAGTCACTGCGATAGATTGGAAGAGGACATCTAGATTCAGTAACGATTATCCCCCTTGCTCAGTTCATAGGAAGCGGCACAACCCGCCCCGCTTTCCTCTCACGTTAACCTGACGGTATCAAGAGAGTCTCCAGCGGTAAAGACAGATGAAGTTTGAACATATCTATCAATTTTTTCAAGACCCCCCTCCTGTTTATCTAAACAAGGAACTAGCAGTGTGCTACATTCTCTCCGTCTTATTACGCGGAGATTCCTACGGAACCGAACTAATCGGACAACTAGAGAGGGAATTCCCCATCTACCGACTTTCTGACACCGTACTCTACAGCGCACTTAAATTCCTGGAAGATGAAGCCGTCATCACCGGTTACTGGAAAAAAGTAGAAGGACGCGGCCGCCCTCGCCGGATGTATCAAATTCTCCCAGAGTGGCGACATCAAGCTCAAGACCTCGCTCATCTTTGGCATGGATACATTGCTCAGGGAAAAGGGGTGTCTAGACATCAGCACCAAGACTTAGAAACCGGCCATAGCGGTTAGTGCAATTTTAATCCGATGCCTCAACTCTTCAGATGTCGGCACTACTTGCAAAGCGATTTGCCCCGTGGGCCTTCGCTTTGCTCAATCGCATCACCGAAGAACCTATCGAAGGGCATTTTTGCTTCTTCCTACTTAATTCCCCTTACACAAACTTTTAGCTGATGAATAATCCTGTTTTGCCATCCACCTTTGTGCTGACGCTGCTGTTAGCTGTGGGCTTGTTTTTTTTCATCAAGGCTTCTGTCAAAGACCGAACCGAACAAGTTAAACTCTCTTCCGAGAGTAACCAAGAGTCACTGTTAACCCAGCTACAAGAGTATTTTGCCCAGAGAGCTTACCGAGTTGCAGCCGTCGATGCTCCTAACTACCAAGTCACTTTTGAAGGGTTTGTCCGGCCTAGTTGGTTTTTAGCTATTTTTTTAACCCTCCTGAGTGCAGGGGGCGCTTTGTGCCTGGGACTGGTTTTGGCGATGCTAGTTCCTCAGCAAGGTCAAATTTTTCTCGCTTTGGTGTTACTATCGCCACTGGCAGGAATATTTTACTGGAAAAAAGCTGGACGCCCTGAACAAGTCTCCCTCAAACTGGAATCCGTCGCGGAGTCGGGAAGCCAAACCAAGAGCTTAATTACTGTCAGAGGTCATCGCGACGAACTCGCCGTCATGCAAAAAGCTTTGGCTCTGACACCGATCGATTGACAATTTAAACGTCACCTTTTCTGATAATCTAGATGCTGTCCGTCTAGCATTGTCAGAGACCTCAATTTTGAATGTCTCTATAGCTGACACTTCGAGCAGACTAAACTATGGATGCTTGAATTTAGTTTGTTCGTGATTAGTTCCATCCAACTAATGCTCAAACACACTATCGAAACAGTAGCTCCCACAAAAGCCATTATCTTGAGAGTGCCGACTGTGGCGATCGCCCTTGTGACGATCGCTTCTATTGCGATGGCTCCTTGGGCCTAAGTTTCTAAGGAATTTTCGCTTAAATTTGCAGTTGACACCCTCTAGACAATGATCTATTTTGAGCTTTTGTTAAAAAGTTGCACTAACTTTGCCCTCAATGTTTTGAACTAAACTTTTTGAGTTTACCGTTATAAACTCAGCATTTTTAGTTTTTAGTTTGGGGGTTTTCGGTTCTGGCTTTTGGGTTCTGGGTTTTGGCTTCTGGCTTTTGAGCTATGCGCGACTGGCTGACACCACAGGAATTTTTTCTGTGGTAGACGACTCCAACATCACTTTTAAGCTGGGAAACAAGAAATGGTTCTCTTCTACGTATTGAGCTCCAAATAAACCTTTTTCAGCCCAGAAGTATCGATCGGTGGTATGCTCATTGCGTTTGACCAACAGCAAAGCTGGGGGGGCAATGCCTTCAGCATGGATGAACTTGCGAGCCGCTGTTACGGGTTTATCTTCGCCGCTCTCGATGCTATATTGAGGCACACACTCTAAAATCCTGCGTCCTTCTTGTCGGCGGCGACTTTTGCGCTTGCGTCTCCTGGCCAATTTCTTTACCTCCTCTGTGAGCAGACAGGTTGTAATTATAGCTACCAAATCCGAGCCGAGTATATCCGTTCTAGCTCAAAATATCAAGTTGATTTAATAATTCGACATAATCTTAACATTTCTACGGCTTGACCACAGTATTGCCATCGTGGTAGGTGAACCCTCCAACTATCCCTCGCTCAAAAAAATTAGGAAGTCTGAAAGCTATACAGACTGGTCATTTAAAGAAAATTTACCCCAAAAACATTGAGGGCAGGGAGAACACAGCAGTCTGTAATCGATAAATTAGAAGTTGTAATTTACTTAATAATTCCGTTAAATATCTTAATGCGGCGCTCATGTTAAAGCCAGCCAGTTCCGAATTTGTCAAGCTTTGTCGATCGCAGGTGGCGATCGCCGTCAGTTTGGGAGCGACATTCAGCGCCATATACCTGACTGAAGAACTGATCGAAGGTAGCCAAGCAAAATTGATACCGATCGCCGTTTACCCGGAAACCTCAGAGTCCTGGGTTCAAAATCAGAGCGTGAGGCAGCAATCTCCCACAACCTCAGCATTAAAGGCGATCCCGCGACTGCTGGCAGACCAAACTCAGAGTCGAGAAAACTCAGAAATGGGGGCGATCCAGCCAGAGTCTATTCCAGGTTTTAATAGCAATTCCCATCAGTGCCAAGGCCCAGAAAATATTTGGCTGTCTCGGCGCCAAATTGTGACACCTCTGATTCACGAAGGAGTAGTAATGGGACTTCTGGTCAGCGGCAGACAAGACAGGCCCTGGAACGATCGAGAGGACGCTCAAATACAACAAATTGCTCGCACCCTGGCCCTCGCCTGCATTTTAGACCAGCGATCGCAGTGGATGCAGCAAGAACTACGCCAGCAGCGACAAATCCAAAGTCAGGTTTATGACACGATGCAGAATTTACTGCACCAGTTCAAAAGTCCGCTGACAGCCTTGCGGACTTTTGGTAAGCTGCTAGTAAAGCGGCTCGTCCCGGAAGACAAAAACCGCAACGTAGCTGTGAGTATTATCCGAGAGAGCGATCGCTTGCAAGAATTGCTCTTACAGTTCGATCGAACGGTTGACATCGGCGAAGCTAATTTGAGACTACCCTCTGGTAGTTCAGAAATAGAGATGTCCCAGGCTGAATTAAATCGTCAGTCTCCTCTGTCTCTGTCACCTGTGAGCAATCAAGATCAATCCTGTTCAGTTGCAGAAGTATTAAAACCGCTGTTAATTTCAGCCGAGGCGATCGCCTCCGAAAGAAACCTCAAATTAGTAGCAGAGATTCCAGGAAATTTGCCCGCAGTCTCAGCGAACGATCGAGCTTTGCAGGAAGTTTTGAGCAATCTCATTGACAATGCCTTGAAATATAGCAATCCTGGTAACAAAATTTACATTAAAGTAGACAATAAAGCACAAGAAGCTCATGGAACCAAACAACATCAATTGCCAGCCCTAGCAGTTGCTGTCAGCGACACAGGTTCAGGAATTCCCCCCCAGGATTTAGAGCATTTATTTGAGCGACACTACCGGGGAGAAAAAGCCCAGACAGAAATTCCCGGAACCGGATTAGGTTTAGCGATCGCCCGCGATTTAGTCCACCAAATGCAAGGAGAAATAGAAGTATACTCTCCCCTCAATCCTGAATGGGTACCCTCTGTCGGGTCACATTTATCTCCCAGCGATCGCGGCACTACCTTCGTGGTTTGGCTGCCACTGAGTCCGTAAATCCCTCTATTAATAGGAGATATTTTCTATGAAGCGCCGCTCTTTATTTGAAAAAAAATCACCTTTCTTTATTTTTTTTAATTTACTGAAAAAACATTTTTTTACCGTCCCGTTTTTGGTCGGATTCAACACTTTGACTATACTCATGTTGGCTGGAATCAGCATATATGCCAAAATTACAAACAAGGGAGATGGAGTTGAACGCCTGTTTAGCGATCCGTTTAATTTCTGGTTGCCTTACGAAGGCATTTTAACAGGAATATCCGAATTATTTTGGTCAATTCCCGTAACAATTTGTGCATTTACGTTCGGAGTGCTGCGCCAAAAAAATCATCGCCCTTCCGCCCAAAGCTTCTTATTTTTTAGCGCTTTATTATTGGGAGTATTTTTCCTGGATGACAGATTTAGGATGACTTTAATTCTTTCTGGTTTAGGGGTATCCAAGAAATTAATTTATTTGTGTTATGCCACTGGCATTTTAGTTTGGGGGTTGAGATTTTGGAAGTTCATCAAAACTACTCCTTACTTGCCATTAATAGCAGCATTTATGTTATTTGCATTTTCCCGATTAGAAGATATCTTCGCCGCCAAAAGTCAAGGAGTCCATGCTATGTTAGAAGATGGCACTAAATTATTAGCTCTGATAAATTTAGCACTGTATTTTTGGCATATATGTCATCAAGAACTTGTGGGAAAAAAGCAGATAAACACAGATAACCAATAACTTAAAAAAGCTATATAATGATTGAAAAAAGTTCTTCAATATTGTTAATGACAAAAGTGGGTTCTAGGGAAACACATTCATCGCGAACTCCATAGCCGTAAGCCGCCCAACAAGCATCAATCTGAGCATTTTTAGCAAACAGCAAATCAACCGCTGTATCACCAACCATTAAAACTTCACTATTATTCAATTCAGGAAAAAGCGGTTTAACAATTGAGTAATATCAAATCCGGTAACATCGGAATTATTCATCTCTCTTATCTCCCTCTGTGTTCTCTGCGTTCTAGTAAGGTTAAATCATTCCGATGCAGCCGGAAACGATATAAAATACAGTTGGATCTGGTTTTTGAACCATTTCTCCATCATCTCCTATAATCAAATCGAAAAAACTGTAAATAGTCAATCTTTCCAAAAACAAATTAACAAAATTAACGTGTTTATTACTGAGAACTCCCAGAGTTAATTCCGCTTGTTTGGATAGCTCCAATATTTGCGTTGTCCCCGAAAATAGAGCCAGTTGTTTTTCACCTTCAGTGCGATAATAGTCACGATAAGTTTCAACCCATAGGGGAATTTCTGTTGCTTCTAGAGCTGGATGGAGGATTTGAAAAGTCTTGGCTAAATTAATACCGATCGTGGATCGAATGAGATCGGCAGTCGGTGGTACTAGCAGGAATTTTTCAAAAGTTTTGGTAATGCAAGATATAATAGCATTATGAGTAATTGCCAAAGTACCATCAAAATCAAAAATAATTAACTTGTACTGACTCATATTCCTCTTCCAATCTCAATTAAAATTTTTCAGCATTCGGCTCTGGCTGGTAACGCCGAACCAGAGGGTAGGCCTCCAATGTCAAAGAAAAAAGCCCCAAGGGCTAACACCATCCTCAAAAACGATATAAACCTTCATCGGTTATCATCTAAAATTTGCGTATATTAACTTAAGTATTGCATTATTTTGTGTAGAGTATATGGCACTAATTGTTCAAAAATATGGCGGAAGTTCCGTAGGAACAGTCTCACGGATTCTGGAAGTAGCCAGACGAGTTGTCAAAACCGCACAGCTAGGCAATTCCCTAGTTGTCGTCGTTTCCGCCATGGGTAAAACCACCGACGGCTTGGTAAAACTGGCTAAGGAAATTTCCGCAACGCCCAACAAGCGGGAAATGGATATGTTGCTCTCCACTGGCGAACAAGTGTCGATCGCACTTCTGAGTATGGCATTACAGGAACTAGGACAACCCGCCATCTCCCTGACAGGAGCCCAAGTCGGCATCGTCACCGAAGCCGCCCACACCCGTGCCCGGATTTTGCGCATCGATCCAACTCGCATCGAAAGCCAGCTCAACAGCGGAAAGGTGGTTGTAGTTGCAGGTTTCCAAGGCATCGCCGATGCCGAAGAACTAGAAATTACGACCCTGGGGCGAGGCGGTTCCGACACTTCCGCAGTGGCGATCGCGGCTGCATTGCGGGCCGACAGGTGCGAAATTTATACTGACGTACCCGGAATTCTGACAACCGATCCGCGCCTAGTAGCCAACGCCCAGTTGATGGATGAGATTACCTGCGACGAAATGCTGGAATTGGCGAGTTTGGGTGCAAAAGTGCTGCACCCGCGGGCGGTAGAAATTGCCAAGAATTACGGAATGCCCTTGGTAGTGCTGTCTAGTTGGAGTGATGCCCCCGGTACGCGGGTAGTGTCGCCTCCCCCCCAACCACGGCCTTTAGAGGGCTTGGAGCTCGCCAAAGCCGTGGATGCGGTGGAATTTGACCTGGATCAGGCGGGGGTGTCGTTGCTGCGTTTGCCCGATCGCCCCGGAGTAGCAGCGCGGTTATTTGGTGCGATCGCCAAGCAAAATCTCGATGTAGACTTAATTATCCAATCAATTCATGAAGGAAATACTAACGATATTGCCTTTACCGTCACGCGAAATTCTCTACAACAAGCCACCGCCGTTGCAGATGCAATTATCCCCGCCCTCGGCAAGAATTCTCGCCCAGAATTGGGAGAACCGGAAGTGAAAACAGAAGAACGACCCATAGCTAAAGTTAGCATTGCAGGGGCGGGAATGATCGGGCGTCCGAGGGTTGCAGCCGAAATGTTTAAGACTTTAGCGGATGCGGGAATTAACATTCAAATGATTTCCACTTCCGAGGTAAAAGTTAGTTGTACGATCGATGCTGTCGATTGCGATCGGGCAGTTGCCGAACTCTGCAAAACTTTTGATGTCTCCAACTCCCCCCTCGCCCTCAATTCCACATCTCCAAAACCGGCCGCCGTCAGGGCTGTAGCCCTAGATTCCAACCAAGCACGTCTAGCAATTCGTCATTTGCCCGATCGCCCCGGAGTCGCAGCAAAACTGTTTGGATTGTTAGCCGAGGAAAACATCAGCGTAGACACCATCATTCAGTCCCAGCGCTGCCACAATATCGACGGCATATTGACTCGTGACATTGCATTTACCGTAGCACAAATCGATGCAGAAGCTGCTAAAATAGTCCTCGAAAAAGCCGCCCCAGAATTGGGATGGGGCGAAGTTTCCGTCGATACACAAATTGCCAAAGTTAGCGTAGTCGGTTCCGGGATGATCGCCCATCCAGGAGTAGCAGCAAAAATGTTTGAAGCGCTTTCCCGGCACCAAATCAACATTCAAATGATTGCGACTTCTGAGATTAAAATTAGCTGCGTGGTGGATGAAGAACAAGGCGTAACAGCTTTGCGCGCAATTCACACAGCTTTTGAACTTGCCGGCACCGAAAAAATTCAAGTTCCAGCGTAATTAATATCCTTGACCGTTCCATGGTCATGATTTAACCTTACTAGAACACTCTTGACACAGAGTCCGAAAATATATATCTGAATACAGGACGATTTTTATTTGATTAATTTAAAAAAAATCGCCCTTTTTTTTTAGGGTTAAACACTTGACTTCGAGGATTTAATTAAGTATAATCTAATAATGGGAGTGTTGACGGAATTTTTATTTTTGTCACCACTTCCATTATCTAAAATATACCACAAGAAATCAACCAAAGTCAATACATAATCCTTCTTTTTTATGGCCGAGGAGTTATATCAATTCTGGTTGTATCGGAATGATTTAACCACGAAGGCGCGAAGGACGCGAAGGAAGAGAAGAGAGAGTTTAATGATTCCCGATGTCAACGGATTTGGTATGAAACCACAGTAGCAGAGAACAAGGCTTCAATCACCGAGTACAAGTTTAGTTATCTATCATCTACTAGGTAGTGAAGAAAACATCAGCAGTTAGATAGCTAGCATCAATGTCAAAGACGATCACCAAATAATCCGAATTAACCTTAATCGCCACAGAAGCCGCTGGCATCCCACCATCAATCTGTAATAACACAGGCTCAAAAGATAATTCAGCATAGGCAATGTCTCCACTCAAACCAATTGCATCACCCTGAGAAAAATCCATAATTACATCAGCCCGCTCGATGGATGCGATCGCCTGATTTTCCGCAAATATAAAGGCATCCTTGCCAGTACCACCAATGAGTATATCTTGACCAAAATCCCCAATTAATACGTCATCATCAGCACCGCCATTGAGAATATCATCTCCCTTGCCACCCTGCAAAACATCATTACCATCTCCTCCAATTAAGGTGTCATTATCATTGTTACCACTGAGAAAATCTTTGCCAAAACCGCCATCTAGAAAATCAGAACCTTTCCCGCCCAGCAAAATATCATTGCCGCCAACTCCGGCTAGGGTATCTGCTCCTTGATTACCATTAATCAAATCGTCATTTTCTGTAGCTGTGAGCAAGTCATTACCCGATAAAGCGCTAATTCCTGTCTTAGCTGCTACTTCTGGAATCACAGTATCAGATCCGTCTGTTAGGAGGCAAAACCCTTCTCCCCGTAAATTTTCAGGGATTCCTGTTGCTTCACCACTATCGGTGGTATTGGGGAGAGAGGTTTGGATGGAAACTATGGGTGCTGGTATGGGAGTCGTTACAGGTGTTGGGGTTGGTACGGGTGTTGGTGTGGGTGTTGGTGCGATCGCAGGAATCGGAGTCGTTACAGGTGTTGGGGTTGGTACGGGTGTTGGTGTGGGTGTTGGTGCGATCGCAGGAATCGGAGTCGCTACGGGCGTTGGCGTTGGTACGGGTGTTGGTGTGGGTGTTGGTGCGAT